>CANPXW010000059.1 GCA_947587025.1 uncultured Oscillospiraceae bacterium | reverse complement strand
GCCGTGCCCTCGCTCTTGGCGAAGTTGAAGCAGCCGTTGTGGCAGCCGATGCAGGGCTTTATCTCCTCCTCCCGGCCGGCCATGAGCTTGGTGACCCAGGCCGGGTCCACCAGGTTCTGGCGGGCGGTGCCCATGGCGTCCAGGCGGCCGGCGGCGATCTCCTCTGCGGCGGTGGCCGGGTCCATCTTGCCGGCGCACACCACCGGCATATCGGTGAACTTTTTGATATGCTCCACCTCGGCCAGGTTGCAGTTTTTGCCCATATAGGTGGGCGGGTGGGGCCAGTACCAGGCGTCGTAGGTGCCGTTGTCGCAGTTGAACATGGCGTAGCCGGCGTCCTGCAGGTATCGGATGGCCCGCTCCGACTCGGCCATATCCCGGCCGAACTCTGTAAACTCCTCCCCCGGCAGCGCCCCCTGGCCGAAGCCCTTGGTCTTGGACACCACCGAGTACCGCAGCGCCACGGGGAAGTCGCCGCCGCAGTACTTGTGGATGCACTGGACGATCTCCACCGGGAAGCGGTAGCGGTTTTCAAAGCTGCCGCCGTAGGCGTCGGTACGGTAGTTCATGTTGGCGATGGTGAACTGGTCCAAGAGGTACCCCTCGTGCACCGCGTGGATCTCCACGCCGTCCACCCCGGCCTGGCGCAGCAGCCTGGCCGTCCGGCCGAAGGCGTCCACCATTTCCTGTATCTCCTCGATGGTCAGCGGCCGGCTCTTCAGCTCCGGGTACCAGCGGTTTGGGGTCTCTGAGGCGGAGGCGCAGGCGTACTCGATGTCCAGGAATGGCTTGGCCACCGTGCCCAGGGCCTTGTGCTGGAGCATCTTTACCATCAGGCCGTTGATGGCCATGGACCGGCCGAAGCCGGCGGCCAGCTGGATGAAGAGCTTTGCTCCTGTCTTGTGGAACTCCGGCAGCCACTTCTCCAAGTCCCGGAACATCTTCTCATTTTTATAGAGCCACCGCCGGCCCATGGTGTCCCGCACGCACTGCATCCCCGGCAGCACCAGGCCCACGTTCTCCTGGGCCCGGTTCAGGATGTGATGGGCGGCCTCCTTATCAAAGTGGCAGGGCTCCAGCCAGCCGAACAGGCTGGTGCCGCCCATGGAGCACTGGACGATGCGGTTCTTGATCTCCACATTGCCGATCTTCCATGGGGTGAACAGCGGCTCGTATTTTTTATCCATCATAGCAAACACCTCACTGTACGGTCACGGTGCCGTCGGCGGCCACCGTGATGGTCATGCCCGTCTGCACGTACTGCAAAAACTCGTCCCCCAGCTGGTCCACCACCGGCATGCTCACATCCGTCCACACGTCCCCCAGGATGGCCCCGGAGGCGGCCAGGGAGTCGATGTGTTTGGAAAAGAGCATGCAGGCCGGCTGACGGCCCATGGCGCAGGCGGCGTACAGCACCATGCCCCCGGTGGTGGAGCCGATGGTCATGGGCAGGCACAGGGCCTTGCCCGCCATGGGCTTTTTGTACAGGTCCGGGTTGTTCTGGTCCCCGCACTTGACCTTCTTGTCGCCGAACATCAGCGCCATCTGGTAGCTGGCCAGGGTGTTGAAGCCCTCATGACTGACCAGCGCCTCGGCGGTGCAGGCGCCGGGCACCACGGCGCGTCCCTGAAACTTTCTCATTTTGCGCCCTCCTTCCCGGTGATGATGTCCAGAATGTCCGCCTCGGTGTAATACTTCGCGCTGGTGTAGGTGCGCAGCTTGTTGGAGGATGTGATGACCGCCTTGCTCTTGCAGAGGGGGTTATTCATGTACATCAGCGGGCAGATGTAGCTGACCACCACGCCAGTCTTGGCCAGCCTCGCGGCATAGGGGGTCTTTTCAAACTCCCGTATCACCGCCGTGGGGGCGGTGAACACCGTGGGCACCGCCACCTGCTGCCGGCCGGTCTTTGCCAGGCCTTCCTCCACCGCGTCCGTCCAATCCTTAAGCTGGGTGAGGGACATGTGGGGGCAGCCCACGAAGCACAGCTTAGGCTCAGCCGCCGGGTCCTTCCAGATGACCGGGTAGTTTTTGCGCACGTTCTCCAGGGTCTCGTCGTCAATGACCCAGGTCTTGGCCCCTTCTGCGATCAGGCTCTCCCCCTGCTCCGCCGCCTCCGGCGTCAGGTGCTCGATGTGGTAAAGGCCCACCGCGCCGTTGGAGGCGGTGGCCGCGCCGAAGTCCTTCAAATAATCCTTCGCCGCGTCGTCAAGCTCCGTGCCCAGCCAGGGCTCCATGCCCCGGATGTAGGGCACGTCCTCCATCACCTTCATGCCGATGGCCGAGCCCAGCAGCTGGGGCTCGGGGCGGCGCTTGCACCGCACGTCGATGACCCACGTCGCCTTGCGCCCCTCGTCGGTCAGCAGCCCGAACTCCGGCACGAACCCGGCGATGGAGCCCATGATCTCGATGATGCCCGAGTTGCGGTTGCACCGGGCCCCCAGCACGGAGTTGGCGTACACCACCGCCGAGGACTCCGCCCAGGAGAGCACCTCTCCCCGGCCGGGCGTATTGCCCACTTCGGGCATATAGCAGGTGCAGGTGTACCCGTCGTCGCCGGTGACGCCCAGCTTTTTAAGCTGGGCCTCGTACCGGGCCTGCTGGTTGTACATGAACTTCTTGAATACCAGATTCTCCAGAAACGACGCCGGGACCCTGTCGTCCAGGGGCCGGGGGTCGGCGGTGAACGGCTGCCCCTTCGGCAGGTCCCCGCCCAGCAGGGTGTCGTAAAGATCGTAGATCGGCTTCATCACCCCCAGGCCGAAGCTGATCACCGTGTGGCCGTACCGGCTGGTGACCGGGACCATCCTCTCGGCCCCGAAGGTCTCGCCGTACATGACCAGGGTCCTGACCACCTTGGCCATCACCTCGCCCTTGGCTCCGTCCAGAAGGGCCTGCTGCTCATCTGTCAGGATCATGGGATCACCTCTCCTTTTTACAAGTTATATAAATTATACAAGATAAGCCGGGCATAGTCCAGCTAAACTTGTGTGGTTTCCCGCTTTTCTTCCCATTTTTTTACAAATTTTCATTGTGCCGCCGCTGTTCCTATGGTATCATTGAATCAATTCCAACTGAAGGAGGCGGCATATGGATATTTTACAGCAGCTCAACAGCGCGCCGGTCTACCTGATATGCGGGCTCATCGTTGCCTTCGTGGCGGCGGTGTGCGTGGTGTTCATGGTCCGGGCCTGGCGGGCGGGCATAGCCATCGGCATGGACAAAACGAAGATGAAGCGGGCCATCACCGCCAGCGCCACGTTCTCCGTACTGCCCAGCGTGGGCATCCTGCTGGGCGTCATCGCCCTGTCCGGCAGTCTGGGCACGCCCTGGCCCTGGCTGCGGCTGTCGGTGATCGGGGCGCTGCACTACGAGACCCAGGTGGCCCAGGCGGCGGCGGAGCAGGTGGGCATGGGCACCCTGTCCGCCGCGTCGATGACGCCATCCGGCTTTGCCACCATCGCCCTGCTGATGAGCGTGTGCATCATGTGGGGCATGGTGCTGAGCGTGTTCTTCAATAAGCGCTATACCAGAAAGCTGGGAGCCGGCTCCGGCGAAGGAAAGGGCGGCGGCTTCGGGGACCTAGCCATGACGGCCATGTTCATCGGCCTGGTCAGCGCCTACATCGGCAGTTACGTGGGCGGGTTCGTCTCCGGCGGCGGCCTATTTACCTTCGGCGGGGACTGGACGCCGCTGGTGGTCGTGGCGGCGGCATGCCTGGCCATGGCGGGCTTTATGGTCCTGAGCGAGAAGAAGAAAATGGCCTGGCTGGACAGCTTTTCCATCGCCGGGAGCATGATCGTGGGCATGGCCGCAGCGGTGCTGGCCGGGGCCATGGCGTGAAGGAGGCGCGAGATATGAACGAGACCTTTGAAAGATACAACCGCAGGACCCATATCATCGGCCGCGCCGTCACCGTCGCCACCCTTATCATGCTGCTGGGCGCGCCGTTTTGCATCGGCGGGGTGCTGGGAGCTATGCCGGACCTGGGCGCGGTGGCAAGGGCTTTCCTGTCCGTGGGGCTGGTGTGGACGGTGAGCAGCGTGGTGGAATTTCTGGTGTACACCCCCATGCTGGGGGCCGGCGGCGGGTACCTGGCCTTCATCACCGGCAACCTCATCAACATGAAGATACCCTGCGCCGTCAACGCCCGGGACATGGTGGGCGCCAAGACCGGCACGGCGGAGAACGAGATCATCTCCACCCTGTCCATCGCCACCTCCAGCCTGGTGACCATCCTGGTGCTGGCCCTGGGGGTGCTGCTGCTGGCGCCGCTGCAGCCGGTGCTGCAGAGCCCGGTGCTGCGGCCGGCCTTCGACAACGTGGTGCCTGCCCTGTTCGGGGCCATGGCCTACCGGTACTACCGCAGGAACATGGACATCGCCCTGACGCCCCTGGTGCTGATGAGCGCGCTGTTCATCTTCGTACCCAGCCTGACCGGCTCCACCAGCTTCATGGTCATCCCCTCCGGCGGCATCGCCATCGCCATCGCATACCTTCTATATAAAAAAGGACGGAAGGGGGCTTCAAATTGAAAGCGCTGCTCATCGTCATCTGCTGCCTGCTGGGGCTGCTGGCAGCGCTTATTCTCGTCGCGGTAGTGCGCACCCTGCTGACCCCGGCCAAAAAGTCCGCCTACACGGCCCCGCCTGCGGACGAGCGGGCCATGGTCCTGGCAGAGAAGCTGGCAAAAATGGTCCGCTGTCAGACCGTATCCTTCCCCGGCCAGACGGACCTTTCCGCCTTTACCCAGCTGCAAAAGACCATGGAGGAGCTGTTCCCTCTGGTCCACCAGCGGCTGGAGAAGACGGTCATCGACGGGAACCTGCTGTTTACCTGGAAGGGCAGGAGCCGGGAAAAGCCCATCCTGCTCATGAGCCACCAGGACGTGGTCCCGGCGGAGGGTCCCTGGACCCATGAGCCCTTTGCGGGGGAGATCTCGGACGGGAAGCTCTGGGGCCGGGGCACGGCAGACACCAAGTGCTCTTTGATGGCCTTTTTCCAGGCCGTGGAGGAGCTGCTGGCGGAGGGCTTCGAGCCCGCCTGCGACGTGTATCTGGCCAGCTCCTGCACCGAGGAGTGGGGCGGGTCCGGCGCGCCCAAGCTGGTGGCGGAGCTCAAGCGCCGGGGCGTGGAGCTTTTCCTGCTCTGCGACGAGGGCGGGGCCATCATCGCAGACCCCATCGGCGGCATCCACGGCAACTTCGCCATGGTGGGCGTGTTTGAAAAGGGCAAGGCCAACGTGCGCTTCACCGCCCGCAGCGCCGGCGGCCACGCCAGCGCGCCGGGCAAGAACACCCCGGTGGACCGGGTGGCGGCCTTCGTGCACAGCATGCAGAAGCACTCCCCCTTCCGGAAAAAATTTCTGCCGGAGGTCACGGCCATGTTCGGCCGGCTGGCCCCCTACGCCCCCTTCGGGCTGCGGCTGGTGCTGGGCAACCTATGGCTGTTCGGCCCTATACTGAAGCCCATCCTGCCCTCCATCAGCGCCCAGGCCGGGGCCATGCTCCAGACCACGGCGGCGTTCACGGTGCTGTCCGGGTCCGAGGCGTACAACGTGCTGCCCCAGGAGGCCTCCGTGGGGGTCAACATGCGCTTCATCCCCCACCAGGGCGAGCAGGAGAGCCTGGCCCTCATCCGGGCCCGGGCGGCCAAGTTCGGCCTGGAGACCGAGGTGCTGCTCAGCAACGACTTCACCCCGCCCGTGGACATCCATGGCGATGCCTTCCGGCTGGTGGAGCGCGTCATCGGCGAGACCTTCCCCGGCCTGCCGGTGAGCCCCTATGTGGTGACCGGGGCCACCGACGCCTGCTTCTACCAGGACGTGTGCCCCAGCTGCATCCGGTTCTCCCCGGTGGTATTCGGCCCGGAGCAGATGAAGGGCATGCACGGTCTGGACGAGTGCATTGACGTCAACTGCCTGCCCGGGGCGGTGCAGTTTTATGTAAACCTTATCTGCGCCCAGGGCTGAGGCGGAGCTGTCATATAAAGGGAAAAGAACGGGCGCAAAAAGACCGCCCGTTCTTTTCCTTTTTCAACGTGGAAAAACGCGCGGCACACCGCCCGCCGGCAGGCGCGCGAGAATTGACAAAATATAGCGCGGCGGGTATAATTTTTTAAAAACAGCGGCGGCAGCGGAAAAGAGGATGCGGCATGGCGGTGGACAGGGACAGAAAAGGCCAGCCCGGAAATGATTTTTCAGATCTTGTTTTTTCGGAGTATTGGGACCTGCTGGAGCAGCAGGCCGACGAGACGGCCAAACAGGCCAGGAACACGGGCGGGCGGTCCCGGAGCGCGAACGGCGGCGCGTCCCGTTCCGGACAGCGCCGGGAAGCCGGCCGGCACACGGGCTCCGTCCGCGCCGACAGCGAGCGCCACGGCGCTCCCCCGCCGCCCAAGCCCGCAAAGCGCCGCCGCACCTCCCAGCAGATCAGGCGCCAGAGGAAGATCATGGGGACTTCCCTGCTGTTTCTGCTCATCGGCGCGATCTTTCTCGTGAACAGCATCACCGTCTCGCGGGTGAAGGAGCTTCAGGTGTCCTCCTCCACCGTGGACCAGCAGATACTCACCTGGAAGGGCTCCCGCGACGCGGACGGCTACGAGATATACGACGGCGGAGGCACGCTCCTGGCGCAGCTGGACGCGGCAGCGGACACCCAGTACGCCGTGGACGGGCTGAAGAGCGGCACCCAGTACACCTATTCCGTCGTCGCCGTGAAGAACTTTCTCGGCACCCACGCCAGCCGGGCGGCAAAGTGCTCTGCGTATACCATGCTGGAGCCTGTGCCCGCCGTGACCGTGACCAACTCCGGCTCCGGCGTGCTGCTCAACTGGGAGGACAGCGGCGCCGGCGGCTATGAGGTACAGTACACCGACGGCGCCGGCCAGGCGCAGTCGCTGGAAGCGAAGAGCGGCGGGCAGAGCCTCAGCATCCCCGATCTGCAGGAGGGGACCCAGTACATGTTCCTGGTCCGCAGCTTTCTGCAGGACGGCGAGGACCGCGTCTACTCCGACTGGACCGCCTCCGAGCCGGTCACCGCCGTGCGCACCGCCGACCTGACCGGTATCGACATCACCAAGCCCATGGTGGCGCTCACTTTTGACGACGGGCCGGATTACGAGGACGTCACCACCCGCATCCTGGACACGCTGAAGGAATACGGCGGCCACGCCACCTTCTTCCAGCTGGGCAATCGGGCCGACAGGGTCCCCGCCTTGCTGACGCGCATCGTGGAGGAGGGCCATGAGATCGCCTGCCACACCTATGACCACACCCACTACGGTGCCGACGTCAGCTCGGACGACATCATCCGGGCCAACGACGCCATCGAACAGGCCTGCGGGAAAAGGCCCAGCGCCTTCCGCTCCCCCGGCGGCGAGACCACGGACTTCATCCGCCAGACCTGCGCCCAGGAGGGGATACCGATCTTCTCCTGGAGCCTGGACACGGCGGACTGGCAGTCCCGGGACGCCGACTCCGTGTGCGACGTGGTGATGAACAACATCGAGGACGGAGACATCGTGCTGATGCACAACATCTACCACTCCACTGCGGACGCCGTGGACCGCATCGTGCCATACCTGGTGGAAAACGGCTATCAGCTGGTCACGGCCAGTCAGCTGGTGCTGGCAAAGACCGGCCGGCCGCCCGAGCCCGGCATACAGTATGTCAACGCGACGGTGACGAAGTGACGAGCAAACAGACAGACCGGACGGCCATGACTTTTGTCATGGCCGTCCGGTCTGTTCCGCTCTCTCAGCCGCGCACAGAGATGATGCTGCCGTTTTTGCTCTTTTTGACCTCCAGCTTGGTGGGGATGGTCTCCTCCAGCCGGCCCACATGGGAGATGACCCCCACCACCGCGCCGGAGCTCTGGCGGATGCCCTGGAGGATGGACACCGCGTCGTCCACCGCCTTGTCGTCCAGGGAGCCGAAGCCCTCGTCCACGAACATGGCCTCCATGTGCACCCCGCCGCCTCCGGCCCGCACCACGGCGGACAGGCCGATGGCCAGGCTCAGGGCCACCAGGAATTTCTCCCCGCCGGACAGGGTGTTGACGCTCCGCCGCTGGCTCTGCGCGGTATCGTAGACCTCCAGCTCCAGGCCCTTTTTATGGGTCCTGCCTGACGCCTCGTCCGTGCGGTAGAGCCGGTAGCGGCCGCCGTAGACGGTCTCCAGCAGGCGGTTGGCCTCTGCGGTGACGGCGGCGAAGCGAACCCCCAGCACATACCGCCGCAGGCTCACCCCCGCGCTGCCCTTCAGCCGTTTGGCAAATTCCATATCGCTCTCCAACGCGACGCGCTCCGCGTCGAGCGCCTGCTTGCGCGCGGTCAGGTCCGTCAGCGCCGCGCCCACGGCCTCCAGGTCCTTTTCCGCCAGCGCCGCTTCCGTCTGCGTCTGGCGCGCCGTCTCCTCCGCCGCCTTCATGGCAGCCTCTGCCGCCGCCATATCCGGCGCGGTCCTGCCCTCCAGGGCGGCGCGCTTTTCCTCCACGGCCGCCCCGGCGCTCTTCAGCTCCGCCCGGAACTCGGCGCACGCCCGCTGCCGCCGCTGCCGCTCCGCCGGCTCCATGCAGGCCGCCTTGAACTGGCCCTCGTCCGCCAGAGCGGAGGAGCCCAGCGCGGTCTCCCACGCCCCGGCCTTTTCCTCCGCCGCGCGCCGGGCCGCGTCCAGTTCCTTTTGCAGCCGGTCCGCCTCCGCCTTTGCCAGCTTTTCCGCCGTCTGCGCCGTCTGCAGGGCGGCGGCCGTGTCGCTCTCCGCCCGCTCGAAGGCCCCGATAGCGTCGGCGGCCGAGACGATCTGCCTTTCCAGCTCGTCTTCGGTGTCGATGCCCGCCAGCTTCCCGGCCTCGGCGCTCCTGCAGGCGGCGTTGGCCTCAGCCAGCCGGGACACCGCGTCCTTCAGCGCCTGCTCCGCCATGTCCCTGGCCTGCTCCGCCCCGCTCCGGGCTTTGCGGGCGGCGATCTCCACCTCGTTGGCCTGGCTCTCCGCCTTGGCCAGGGCGTCCAGCACGCTGTCGGTGATATGCCCTTGGGTCACCGCCGCCGGGGCGGGATGCTCCCGGCTGCCGCACACAGGGCAGGGCTCTCCCCGCACCAGCTTTTGGGCCAGAACGCCGCCGATGTCCCGCAGATACTGGGCCTGTCCCAGCTGATAGGCCTCTCTGGCCGTTTTCTGCCGTTCCAGCGCGTCCTGCCACGCCTTATCCGCTTTTCCAAAGGCCCTGCCGGCCTTTTCGCCGGCGTCCACCTTTTTCTGCCACTGGTCGAGCACCTCCGCCTGCCGCCGCTGCTTCTCCCCCAGCGTCGCGTACAGCGTCCGGGCGTTTTCCAGCAGCACCAGCCGGGACTTGCTCTCATCATAGTCCGCGCGCCCGGCCTCGTGGGCCTGTCTGGCCGCGCGGGCCGTTTCCGTCTGTCCCGCCGCGCCGCTCAGCTTCTCCCGGGCGGATGCCTCTGCTGTCCGCGCCGTGCGCAAGGCGGTCTTTGCCTGGACATGCCCCTCGTAGACAGGCCGGAGCCGCTCCGCCTCGTCCGCTAAAGCCAGCAGCTCCTCCTCCCTATCCACAGACGCGGCCCGCGCCTGCAGGGTAGAGAGTGCTTTCTCCCGCTTGGCAAGTTCTCCGAATTCCTGGCTGTCCAGCAACGCTCGCTTCTGCCGCTCTCTCTGCTCCTCCATGGCCGTGCCGGCGGCTCTGGCCTGCTCCTTCAGCGCCCGCAGCCGGCCCTGGCCGTCCGCCTGTTTCCGGGCCAGCTCTTCCAGGCTGGCGCACTGATGCTCCGCCAGCTTCGCCTCGATCTGCCCCGTTTTTTCCCGCAGCGCGGCGTCCCGTTCGGACACCCGGTCGAGGACCGTCTGCGCCGCCCGCTCCCAGCGCTCGGCGTGGAACAGCCTGGCGAGGATCTCCTCCTTCTCGTCAGACTTGGATGTCAGCAGCCGCTCGAACTGCCCCTGGGGCAGGATGATGACCTGCCGGAACTGTTCGTAGGTCAGGCCGATGATCCGCTCCGCCATGGCGTTGACAGCGGACTTCTTGGCGTTGGCCAGCATTGGCTTCCACTCGCCGCCCAGCAGTTCCATGCACTGGTGCTCCTCGGCCTCATTGGTCCGGGCGATGCGCAGAGAGCGCAGGAACTTATACCGGCGGCCGCCGTTGTCAAAGACGAACTCCACCTCGGTCACATCGCCGCGTCCCGCCAGCTTGCATCGCATATCCGCCAGTTCTCCCCGTGTCCCGCCGCTGGCCCGGCCGTACAGGGCCACGCACATGGCATCCAGGATGGTGGTCTTGCCCGCGCCGGTCTCACCGCAGATGAGAAACAGGCCGCCCCGCTCAAGCTCTTCAAAGTCTATAAACTGCCGCTCCATATAGGGACCGAAGCACGCAAATCCAATGGTCACCGGCCTCATCTCACACACCCTCCGTCTGGGCCATCGCCTCGCGGAACAGCGCCAGCTGCTCCTCCGTGGGCGTATAGTCGAACCGCTCGGCCAGGAACGTACGCAATACGTCCTCGTCGCTCATCGTCTCCAGCTGCTCCGCCGTCAGGGTGGACTGGCCGCCGCTGTCATCCGCGCTCATGCCCGTCACCTCCAGCAGATACGGGAACCGTTCCCGCAGCTCCGCCTGGGTCTCCAGCCCCGCGTACCGGTCTGTGACGCGCAGCCGCAGATAGTCGTCTTTCAAGTCCTCCCTGTCCATCAGCTGGGCAAAGGTCCCCTCAGCGGTCTTTCTGTCCCGGAGCAGAGGGACCGGCACGAAGGCGCTGGACATATCCTCCGTGTCGACGAGCACCACGCCCTTCGTCTGGTCCTCCTCGCTGAAGGAGTATTTCACCGGGCAGCCGCTGTAGCGCACGTTCGGCCCCACCCGCTGGGGCTTGTGGATATGGCCCAGGGCCGCGTAGTCGAAGCCTTGGAACACGTCCCGGCTCACAGCGGGAGCCAGGCCCTTCATCGCCGCCCGATCCGACTCGGACAGGGCCGCGCCCACGATGTAGGCGTGGCTCACCACGATATTCCGCCGGGCCGGGTCCATCGTCTGGCGGATGTGGTCGAATACCGCCGCATAGGCGTCCTGCAGGGTATGTATCCGCTCCTGCCGCTCCGGGAACAGCGCCTGCGCCTCATATCGGTTGAAAAACGGCACCGGATACACCGCCACCCTGCCGCCGTCCAGCACCACCGGCTGGACGTCCCGCTCCAGGCGGCCGGAGATATACAGACCCGCCCCGGACAGCAGCTCCCGATGGGCCGCCAGCCGGTCCGGCTGATCGTGGTTGCCGGCGATGACGATGAACGGCACGCCCAGCTGGCCGCAAATGGTCTGGGCCGCATGGTCGAACAGGGCGATGGCGTCCGCGCCCACGTTCCCGCTGTCGTACACGTCCCCGGCGCACAGCACCGCGCCCGCGTTCTCCCGGCGTATCAGCTCATACAGCCTCTCCAGGAAAAATTCCTGGCAGTCCTGATAGTTCTCCGTCCCGACCCGCATGCCGAAATGCCAGTCGGAGGTGTGGATGATCTTCACGGTCTCATCTCCTTCGTGGTACATTTCAATTATATTAATGGGACCGGGATTGTCAAGGACCGCGCAAAAAGGTCCCTCCACGCCTCGCAAAATGGGCACTTTTCCCAGGGGCCGGATGTTGATTTCATCCATCTGCTGTGATAAAATCTCTGGGTATAGAAAGGGCCCGCAGCACGTCGGCAAAGCGGGCTCTTTTGAGATAGGTTTTTCGGGCGCTTTTTACAGGAGAGATACCCATGACGCACTCCATACCCAGACGAACACTGGCGGCGCTGCTGGCCGCGATGATGCTCCTTGCCCTGCCGGGCGCGCCGGCGCTGGCGGCGGACGGCGATACGGCTGAAAACGAGCCGGCCGTGACCGACGAGACTGAGGCGACGCCTGTTCCCGAGGACACGGCGGCCCCTATCCCCGAGGCTGCGGAGTCCCCTGCCCCCGAGAGCACGGCCACCCCTGCCCCCGAGGACACGGCGGTGCCCGTCCCGGAGCCCACGGCCGAGCCCGTGCCGGAGGTCACGGCAGAACCAACATCCGAGGTCACGGCGGCGCCCGACGGGGCGGAGCCTGCCTCCATCGGGGCGGATGTGCCCATGCCCATATCCCAGGGGGACATTGATCGTGTGCAGAACATGATAAATCGCCTGCCGGATGAGGTGACATGGGAGAACTATGAGGACGTGAGCGCCCTGCTTGACGAAATTTTTAGGGCGCTGAACGCTCTGGGCCCTGGGGAACGGACCCAAGTGGGCAACATAGATAAATACGAGCGTATCAAGACGGCGATCAATTCCTTGGGCGACCCTTCCTTTTCCGGCGGCAATGGGACAGCAGATGCTCCGTACCTCATCCAGACCAAGGGGGATCTGAAGTCGTTTCGGAGCTATGTCAATGCGGGCCGGGGCGGCGATAAATGCTACCGGCTGGGCGAAAATATCGACCTGGGCAGCGAGGCGTGGACGCCCATCGGTAAAAGTATGACCTATGCGTTCAGCGGTACCTTTGACGGCGGCGGGCATACCATCAGCGGGATAGGCGGTATCGAATACGCGGGAAATTATGTGGGCCTGTTTGGATGCAATTTCGGTACGGTGAAAGACCTGACGGTGAAGGGCGTCATGGAAACATCGGGGCCGTGTATCGGCGGCATCGTGAGCGAAAATCACGGCGCCATTGAGAACTGCACGAGCGCTGTCTCTGTCACCTCCACCAATTCCGGCGCTGGCAGAGCAACATACGCAGGCGGC
>CANPXW010000058.1 GCA_947587025.1 uncultured Oscillospiraceae bacterium | reverse complement strand
CTGGCGATGGCGCTGCCGCAGCCGAAGGTCTTGAACTTCACGTCGGTGATGATGCCGTCCTTCACCTTGATATACATGCGCATGATGTCGCCGCAGACGGCGTTGCCCACCTCTCCGATGCCGTCGGCGTCGGGCATCTCGCCAACGTTCCGGGGGTGCTGGAAGTGGTCCATCACGGTGTCGCTGTAAAGTGCCATTTGAATATTCCTCCTCAGATCAGATGGGGCGTCACGCCCCGTTCCAGTTCGTCCCATACCGGGGACATGGCCCGCAGGTAGTCCACCACTTCGGGCACCGCCTGCAGGATATGGTCTATCTCCTCCTCGGTGTTCCACCGGTCCACGCTCAGGCGCAGGCTGCCGTGGGCGATCTCATGGGGCAGGCCCAGGGCCAGCAGCACGTGGCTGGGGTCCAGGGACCCGGAGGTGCAGGCGCTGCCGGAGGACGCCGCCACGCCCTTCTGGTCCAGCCACAGCAGCAGTCCCTCGCCCTCGATGCCCTCGAAGCAGAAGTTCACCGTGCCCGGCACCCGCTGCTGACGGTCGCCGTTGAGGCGGCTGTGAGGTATCTTGGAAAGGCCCTCTATGAGCTTCTCCCGCAGGGCGGTGACGTATGCCATATCCTCGTCCAGATTCTCCGTGGCCTCTTTGATGGCGGCGGCCATGCCCACGATGCCGGGGATGTTCTCCGTGCCGCCCCGCTTGCCCCGCTCCTGCTGGCCGCCCTCGATGACGTTGACAAGGGGCACGCCCTTTCTGGCGTACAGCGCGCCCACGCCCTTGGGGCCGTGGAACTTGTGGGCCGCCATGGACAGCATATCCACGTTCAGCGCCTTCACGTCCACGGGCACGTGGCCCACGGCCTGGACCGCGTCGGTGTGGAACAGCACGCCCTTTTCCCTGCATACTGCGCCGATCTGGGCGATGGGCTGGATGGTGCCGATCTCGTTGTTAACGAACATGATGGTCACCAGCGCCGTGTCCGGCCGGATGGCCGCGGCCACGTCCTGGGCCGTGACCACGCCGTTTTCGTGCACAGGCAGCAGCGTCACCTCATAGCCCTCTTTTTCCAGCTTGGCCAGGGTGTGCAGTACCGCATGGTGCTCGAAGGCGGTGGAGATGATGTGCTTTTTCCCCTTCCGGGCGCCGATAGCCGCGCCGGTAAGGATGGCCTGGTTGTCGGCCTCGCTGCCGCCGCCGGTGAAGTATATCTCCTTAAAATCCGCGTTGATGGCGGCCGCTACGTCCTCACGGGCCTTTTGCAGGGCCTCGGCGGCACGCTGGCCGGGGCTGTGCAGGCTGGAGGCGTTGCCATAGACCTGGGAAAAGTAGGGCATCATCGCCTCCAGGGCTCTGGGGCTCAGGGCCGTGGTAGCCGCATTGTCCGCGTAAACATACATAAGCATTCTCGCCTCTCTGTCAAATTCCTCAGGTAGTATAACCCGGATTTCCTAGTCTGTCAATGGGTTTTAGCCCGGTTTATTGACTTTCCGGCTCCCCATGCCTATAATAAAGGCAGTAAACAGCACTGATGAGGAGGTATTTGCCATGCTCAATTTCACCTTTTACGCCCCCACCCTGTTCGACTTCGGCAAGGATACGGCCGGGGACGTGGGCGCGCTGGTCAAGCGCTTCGGCGGCAGCCGGGTCCTGGTGGTCACCGGCGGCGGCTCCGTGAAGAAAAACGGCGCGTTCCAGGCGGCGACCGCCTCTCTGGACGGGGCCGGCATCCCCTGGCAGGAGCTGGCCGGCGTGCAGCCCAACCCCCGCAGCGGCAAGGTGTACGAGGGCATCGGTTTGGTCCGTGGAGAGGGGCTGGACTTCATCCTGGCCATCGGCGGCGGCAGCGCCATCGACACGGCCAAGGCCATCGGCATGGGCGCCGGATACAGCGGGGATTTCTGGGACTTCTTCACCGGCAAGGCCCCCATCGTGCGCACGCTGCCGGTGGGCACGGTGCTCACCATCGCGGCGGCCGGCAGCGAGGGCTCCGACAGCTGCGTCATCACCCAGGAAAAGGGGAACCTGAAGTGGGGCTGCCCCAAGACCGACGTGATACGTCCCAAATTCTCCATTCTGGACCCCAGCTATACCTGCACCCTGCCGCCCTATCAGACCGCCAGCGGCGCGGTGGATATGATCGCCCACATCCTGGAGCGGTACTTCTCCAACACCCCGGACGTGGCGCTGACGGACCGGCTGGCGGAGGCGCTGGTGAAGACGGTGCTGGACGCCGCCCCCAAGGCTCTTGCGGACCCTGACGACTATGCCGCCCGGGCGGACCTGATGTGGACGGGCATGCTGGCCCACAACAACAGCGTGGGCGTGGGCCGGGAGCAGGACTGGGCCAGCCACCAGATGGAGCACGAGCTGTCCGCCTTTTATGACTGCGCCCACGGCGCGGGTCTGGCGGTGGTCATGCCCGCCTGGATGGAGTACGTGATCGGCCACGACCCCATGCGCTTTGCCCAGTTCGCCAGCCGCGTCTTCGGCTGCGAGATGGACTTCGCCCACCCCGAGGACACCGGCCGGGCCGGTATCGCCCGCCTGCGGGAGACCTTCCGCTCCTGGGGCATGCCGGTCAGCTTTGCCCAGATCGGCGCGAAGGCGGAGGACATCCCCGCCATGGTCGCCCACCGGCGGGAAAAGCCGGGCGCCTTCCCCTTCGGCGGCTTCGTGAAGATCGGCCCCGACGACATGGAGGCCATCCTGCGCATCGCGGCGGAAGGATAAGGGATATACAGACGTCGGCGCGGTACCGGACCGGTACCGCGCCGATGCTTTATCCACTTTTACTGCGGCCCCGCGCCGCCGTCTGTGGCGGTGGCCTCGGGCACGGCGTCATAGTCCCACTGGTGATTGGTGGCGGCCATCCAGTCACTGGTCACGTTGAAATACTTCCAGTCCGGCTCCGCGTCGCTCTCGTCCCATGTGGAGTCCACGCAGTACCAGTTCCCGTCCAGCCGGACCATGTTCCAGGCGTGGTCCTCCGCGCACTGGTAGTAGGCGCCCACCACGGTGACGCACTCCAGGCCGATCATGTCCATGAACAGCTGGAAGGTGGTGGCGAAGCCCACGCAGATGGCCTTGCCGTTATACAGCGCCCCGTAGGGGTTCGAGGAGTCCGGGTCCAGCTGGGCCAACGGGTCATAGTGGTCCTGGTCGTAGGTGCAGTGGCCGGTGAGCCAGCCGTAGAGCGCCTTTTCCTTCTGGTAAAGGCTCATATCCTCCGTCGTCACCTCGTCCACCACGGCGGCGGCCCTGGTCAGGATGGCGGCGTCCTTCTCGCTCAGGCCGGCTGTGTCGCCGCTGTCCCACGCAGCCAGGATGGCCGAGGTATCGTAAAGGGTCATGTCGTCCGTTCCGGGCGGGTCGAAGGGCCAGCGCGTCAGGGCCTCGTAGCTTGCCTGAAACGCCTCTTCGGCCGTCTTGGGGTCCCGGCATATCAGCAGCGCCGCGTCGCCCCGCTCCGACCAGGCCGCCGCCGAGCCGTGGACGATGTCCGCCTGCTCCGGCTCGTAGCCGGCAAAGTCGCCCTCCCTGGCGTCTATGTACCCCTCCAGGGCCTCGGCGGCCTTTTTCGCCTGCTCCTCGTCGGCCATGCGCAGCACGGCGATCTCATAGGCCTCCGTGCCGCCGGCCCGATAGATGGCGCAGTCCGTCCAGCTGTCCGGCTCCAGGCCGTATATCCCGGTGATATACCCGGCCACCGTCTGCTCGTCACGGGTCCGGGTGACGCACTCCAGCTCGTACACGGTGTGCTCGCCGCCGTTTTCCACGATATAGCGGGCCACGCTGTCCGCGCTGATATAGGCGGGAAGCGGCTGCTCCTGCCGGGCGTAGGCGCTCACGCAGCCGGTCACGGCCAGCAGCGCCGCCATGGCCAGCGCGCTCAGGCGCTTTTTCACGGTCGGTCTCATTCGCTCAGCTCCCTATCCGCCGGAAGGTGTCGTTATACATGTTGTCGGTGGCGTTGAAGGTGGCGGTCTCGAATATCACGTCCTGCACGCCGTAGTCCTGCACCATCTGGGAGACGGTGTTCTCCGTGTAGCGGTAGTCCACCCAGTAGGTGTACTCGTAGTGGTCCACCAGCCAAGGCACGAAGGGGTTGCCGAAGGAGTCCTTCACCAGCATCACCGCGCTGCCGTCGTGGAGGTCGGGGTTGTGCAGGCTGCAGAAGGGCTGGTCCGTGCCGGAGAAGACGAAGTACCAGGCCCCGTCGGTCATCTCGTACATGTCGTTGATGATGCGCCAGTCGTACTCCGTGCCGTCAGACTCCACCAGGTGCATATCCCGGTCGTTGGAGTCGTTGGCGTTGACGCACATGGGGTACCAGGCCTGGACCGTGTCCGGGTTCATGGCCAGCACCGGCGCCCGGTCGGCGCTGGTGTAGTAGGTGCCCAGATACCGGCCCGCGCCGAATTCCCGCATGGTGAACTGGTCCAGCTCATGGGGCGTGATGCCCTTGACCTCGCAGAATTTCCGGTAGGCGTAATAAGCCCCCAGCTGGGTCCAGTGGTGGTCGGTGCGGAAGTAGACATACTCCGCGTTGTGCTCCCGGAGGGTGTCGCAGATGGGCACGGCGTGGATGCCGGGGTCCAGCTGGCTGTTGATATACTCGATGGCGGCTCCCTCGTCGCTGCAGCCCATGTCCTGCCACACGTCCGCGTCCAGCATGATGGCGGAGCTGAGGGGCACGTTCATCACGTACATGTCCACCTTGTCTCCGATGTTCTGGTACACCTGGTTCATGGCGGCGACATAGGCATCTGCGTTGGACTGGCTGAAGCCGTACAGGCCATAGGCCGCGCCCTCGGTGATATAGATGCTGCCGTAAAACTCGCCCGGCGTGTGCACCGTGCCGTCCGGCAGGGGCTCGGGCGTGGGCTCCGGGGTCGGGCCGGGGGTGGCGTTGGGGTCAGCGGTCTCCTGGCCGGGCACGGGCACGGCGTCCGCCGTCATGCTGCCGCCCACCAGCTGGGTCCCCCGCAGGCCGTAGCGGCTCTCCATGCTCTGCTGGGCGTCGATCAGCTCCTCCCGCATGGGGTAGGTGTCGGCGTACCAGGCGTCGATGCCGGAGAAAAAGCTGCCGTCCCACAGCCCCTCCCAGGTGAACTCCGGGAAGGCCGTCAGCTGGCGCTTTTCCACCACGGACACCGTGGGCCGCAGGAACACCAGCAGCCCCAGGATGCACATGGCCGCCAGCACGGAGCCGAACACGATCACCTTCACGCCGATCACCGCCCTGGACGGGCCTCGTTTTTTCTTCATAGAACGACGCCTCCCGTCAGAACTGGAAATAGAGGAAGGGGTTGTAGCTGTCGCCCACCAGGGCCATGGCCGCCAGGATCAGCAGCACCGCCGGGTGCAGCACGTCCCAGGCCGCGTCGATGGCCCCGAACAGGCCGCCGCCCTCCCCCATGGCCCGCAGGCCGCTCCGCAGCCACCGGCCCAGAGGCGTGCAGGCGATGGCGGAGAAGATGAGGAAGAACAGGTTGTTTTTGAACAGCAGGGACACTGCCCCGCTGGTAAAGCCGTTGTGGTTCAGACCAAACAGCCCCTTGACGGCCGTGCCCAGCAGGCCCATGTCCGTGAACTTGAAGATGATCCAGCTGAACGTCACCAGGATCAGCACGCCCCCGTGGCGCAGCACCTGGGGCAGCCAGCGCTGTCCCTCCGGGCCCAGCACGAACCGCTCCACGGCCAGCAGCAGGCCGAAGTAGAGCCCCCACAGGATGAAGTTCCAGCTGGCGCCGTGCCACATGCCGGTGAGGAACCACACCACCAGCAGATTGAAAAGCTGCCGGACCGCGCCGCAACGGCTGCCGCCCATGGGGATGTAAACGTAGTCCCGGAAAAAGCTGCTCAGACTGATGTGCCAGCGCCGCCAGAACTCGGTGATGGAGCCGGACATGTAGGGGTAGTCGAAGTTCTCCCGGTAGTGCAGCCCGCACATCAGGCCCATGCCGATGGCCATGTCGGAGTAGGCGGAAAAGTCCAGGTATATCTGCATGGTGAACACCACCGCCCCCAGCAGCACGCCCATGGCCGGTATGGCCGCCATGGCCGTCTGGTCCATGAGCAGCAGCTGGTCTGCCACCGCCGCGCAGCCGTTGGCCAGCACCGCCTTTTTCGCCAGGCCCACCGCGAAGCGGCTGATGCCGGCGCTGATCTCCTCCGGCCGGGTCCGCCGGCGCAGCAGATCGCTCTGCACGTCCTTATACCGGACGATGGGCCCGGCGATGCACTGGTGGAAGAGGCTGGCGTACAGCAGCAGCTGCCAGTAACTCTGCTGGGCCTGTACCTGGCCCCGGTACACGTCCGCCACATAGGAGATCAGCTGGAAGGTATAGAAGGAGATGCCGATGGGGAGCACGATCTGGGGGATGACCTTGGGCACGCCGAACAGGCTCTGCACGTTGCCCAGGATGAAGCCCAGGTACTTGAACACGCCCAGTATCAGCAGGCACAGGCCCACCGTCACGCACAGCCACAGCCGCCGGCGGCCCTGGGTGTCGCTCATCTGTATCAGGATGGCTCCCGCCCAGCAGATGAACACCATCCCCACCAGGAGCAGCAGGTACCGGGGGCCGGCCCAGCTGTAAAACGCCAGCGAGAAAATGAGCATGGCGATGTTCTTGGCCTTGGGCGAGGGCAGCAGCACCTGGCTGAGAAGATTCGCCGGCAGGAACAGGAACACGAACAGCATGCTGGAAAATACCACGGTCTCCCCTCCTTCCCTGTCGTCTGCACGTATATCTTTGACAGATACACTGATAATCCATAATACTTCAATCACGTAAAAAAAGAAAGTGCAAATCGAAAAACATCGTAAATTTTGTCACCATCCGCTGCAAAATATGGGCGCCGGCAGCCCGGCGCCCATGTATCGGCCATATTTGGATGTCACTTTTTCTTTCCGTGGAGCGCTTCCCGCCGGACGAACACGTGCTCCGGCCGCAGCTGGAGCTCCTGCCGCCAGTTCTCCCGTGCCAGCTCCAGCCGCTCCTGCAGATGCTCGGCCAGGGCCCGCTGGGAGCGGAAGGGACTGAAAAAGCGGTACTTCTGGGCGTTCTGCTCCTGCACCTGGCGCAGATGGGCCTTCAGGTTCTCGTAGCGGATGACCACCTCGTTCTCCTCGGCAAACTTCTTCAGCTTTGCCAGCAGATTCAGGGAGTGGCACATGTCGATGATGAACACGCCGTAGAACATGCCTATCACGAAGGAGAAGGCCAGGTTCTGCGCCAGCCAGCGCAGCGCGTTCAGGATGTGGGGATGGATGAGGAAATAGTACGCCGCCCCCAGCACGGCCCAGAAGAAGGAGAACTTGGGGCAGATGATGCCCTGGATGTTGCCCCACTCGCCGGTGTAGTCCCACAGCCGGACCTTGGCCACGCGGATCATCAGGATGCCCGCTATGTACTCGATGAGGGTCATGCACACCGCCATGGACACGAACAGCACCACCTTCTCCCAGCGGGGATCGGCGATCCAGTCAAAGTCCTCCAGCTCCGCGATCAGAAACAGGATGCACAGCCCGGAGCCGTACAGCGGCAGATAGGGTCCCGTGCAGAAGCCGGGGTTTATCCACTTGCGCTCCGGGTTGGCGGCGGAGATGAACCGCCGGAAGAACAGCTCCAGCACCCAGCCGCACACCGAGCCGATGAAGAACAAAAAAGCCAGCGTCAAAAAAAGGTCCATATGCTTTGCCCCTTCCTTTCTCCGACGCATCATATCACTTTTTCCCGTCCGATGCAACGGACAAAACGGCCCCGCTGTGTAACACACGTAGCGGGGCCGTCCTTATTATGCTCTGTCTTATCCCTTCACGCCGCCGGCGGTCAGGCCGGAGGCCAGGTGCTTTTCGATGCACAAAAACAGGATGATGACCGGGATGGTGGCGAAAATGCTCGTTGCGAACAGGTACTGCCAGTTGATCATGTTCAGGCCGTAGAACACGTTGATGCCCACGGTGATGGGCTTGAGCACGTCCGTGCTGATGAGTGTCAGGGCCATGGTGTACTCGTTCCAGGAGTTGATGAACACGAAGATCAGCGTGGTGACGATGCCCGGCGCGGCCATGGGGATCAGCACCCGGATGAGAGAGCCCACCGTGTTGCAGCCGTCGATCTTGGCCGCCTGCTCCATATCCGGAGAGATGGACAAAAACGTGCCCCGCAGCAGCCATATGGCAAAGGCCTGGTTGAAGGCCGCGTTCAGCAGGATCAGCCCCAGTATATTGTTCACCAGGTTTATCTTCATCATCAGCCGGTAGATGCCCACCAGCAGCACCACCGGGGCGAACATCTGGCTCATAATGACGGCGCCCAGAAAGACGCTCTTGCCCCTGAACTTCATCCGGCTCAGGGCGTAGGCCGCCGGGATGCCGCAGAGGATGGCGATAATGGTCGCGCCTCCGGACACCAGAACGGAGTTGAGAAAGTACCGCAGCACCGGCGCGGCCGACCATATCTCCACGAAGTTGGACCACTTCCACTCCTTGGGCAGCACGGTCATATCCAGCGAGTACATCTCGTTGCGGTCCTTGGCGGCGGTGGTGAACATGACGAAGTAGGGGTAGAGGATCACGATGCACAGCACGAATACGAACAGGTACAGGAACACCCGCCGCCAGGGGTGCTTTCGGATGGTGTTGTTCACTGGTCCCCCTCCTTTTCCGCCCGCAGGCTCAGCACCATGTAGATGCCGGCGCAGATACACAGTATCACGAAGCCCACCACGGACACGGCGGCCGCCTGGCCTGCCTTGCCGTTGAAGAACGACAGCTTGTAGATATACGTGGCCAGGGTGTGGGTCTTGTCAGCGGGGTCACCCTTGGTGATGGTCCAGATGATGGGGAAGGAGTTGAACACGTAGATGATGTTCAGCACCGTGCTCACCGTGAGGCTGGGCCGCAGAAGGGGCAGGGTGATCTTCGTCAGCTTCTTCCAGAAGCCGGCGCCGTCGATCTCCGCCGCCTCGTAATAGGTGTCGTCGATGCTCTGCAGGCCCGAGAGAACGCAGAACGTGACGAAGGGGATGGTGACGAATATGCCGATCCAGCACTCCCAGGCGAAATAGGCCGCAGCCGACGGCGTCCAGTTGATATTCTGGCTGATGATGCCCAGTTTTTTCAGGATCACGTTCAGGGAGCCGAACTGGGAGTCGATGATGTACTTCCAGATGGTCGCCTGGATGATCAGGCTGGTCGCCCAGGGGAAGACCACGATGGCCCGGACGAACTTCCGGCCGTGGAACTTCTGGTTGAGCACCATGGCGATGATGAAGCCCAGGAGGGTGGACAGGCCCACGACCACCACCGTCCAGACCACCGTGTTTTGGAGGGTGTGCCAGAACGTGGCCGACTTGAAGATGGCCCGGAAGTTCTCAAAGTTGTTGTAGCCTTTGATGACGCCCGCCCGGCTGATCTCCGACATGGACATCTGGAACACCGTGATGACCGGTACAACGATCATGCTCACCATCAGGATGATGCTGGGCAGTATCCAAACGTAGGGCTCCGCCTTTTTCAGCGTTCTTTTGTTCATTCTTCCGCCCCCTTGCCGCTAGAATGCTTTGAAAAACAGGGGCCGGACCAAGTCCGGCCCCCATCGTTAAGGTATGTCCGCGGGAACGCGCTGTATTCAGCCGGCGATCTCGGCCTGGGCGGCGTCCAGGGTCTCCTGGGCGTCGGCGCCCTCGGCGATCTGCTGCTCAGCGGCGGTGACAGCCACCATCACGTCGCTCCACTCGACCTTATAGGTGGGATAGAACTCGCAGGAGGCCAGCACGTCGTTGAAGTTGGCGAAGTACTCGCTGTTGCCCTCGCCGCCGTCCGGGCCGCCCTTCTTGAACTGCTCGGCGTTCTCAGCCAGCAGCGCGGCGGAGTCGGAGGTCACAGGCAGGAAGCCCTCGTACACCATGTACTCGGAGTAGAGCTCGGTGTCATAGAAGAAGTCGAAGAACTTGCTGATGGCCTCGGTGCGGCCATCCTCGGCATCCTCGTCCGCGAACGCGACCAGCACGTCGCACACGCCCATGTTGACGGGATCCTTGCCCTCGTTGGCGGGGATGGAGGCGACGCCGAAGTTCACGTCGGCGGCGATGTCATAGAGGTTGTTGGGGCCGATGATCATAGCCACAGAGCCGGCCGCGAAAGCGTCCTGCTGGGGATAACGGGTGGCGGTGGCGTACTCAGGCCACACATAGCCGGCGTCGATCAGTTCCTTCATGAAGGTCATGGCCTCCACGTTCTCGTCGCAGTTCAGGATCCAGTTGCCGTCGGCATCGACGAAGCCGCCGCCGTTGTTCCAGGTGTAGTAGGAGAACGCAGCCTGGCCCTCGTCGTTGGAGATGTCAAGGCTCCAGGGGATGATGTCGGGATCGTACTCCTGGATCTTGGCGCAGGCGTCCTTGACCTCAGCCCAGGTGGTGGGCACTTCCACACCGGCAGCCTCCAGGATGTCCTTGTTGTAGTAAAGGCCGCGGGCGGAGGCCAGGATGGGCAGAGCCCAGATGGTGCCGTCCATGGTGTTGGCGGTCCAGAAGTCGGGGAAGAACTTGGCCTGGAGCTCCTCGGAGGCATACTCCTCGGCGGGCATCAGCAGGTCGTCGGCCACGAAGTCAGCGAAAGCGTTGAAGTTGAGGATGTCGGGCTGCTGCCCGGTGGAGATGCGGGTGTTGACGACCGCGTCCAGGTCGTTCCAGGAGACGACCTCCAGATTCAGCTTGATGTCGGGATTGGCTTCCTCGAACTGGGGGATGAATACGCCGTCCCACCACTCACGGGTGTAGGAGCCGTACTCAGAGATGATGACGTCCAGGGTGATCGCGTCATCGGCGAAGGCCATGGCGCCCAGAGAGAACACCATCGTCAGCGCCAGAAGCATGGCTAGGATCTTCTTCATTTTCGTTGATCTCCTTATAATGTATTTAAGATGGGCGTCATCCGCCCGCTCTCACGAACAGAGCAGCCTCGGGACACGCCCTTGGCTGCTCTCATTGTACTGGAGATATGGTCTACATTATAGAAAAATCATACGAAAAACAAGAAAATCATCCATCGAACATGGTTTATATGCACAATTTGTCACAAAGTTCTCTCATTGGAGGTGCTCCTTCCGATAGGCGCTGGGGGTCTGGCCGGTGGCGCTGCGAAAGATCTTGGTGAAATAGTTGTAATCGCTGTAGCCCACTGCCGCCGCCACGGCGGAGATAGGCGCGTCGCTCTGCAGCAGCAGCCGCCGGGCCTCCTCCACTCTGCGGGCGGCCACAGCCTGAATGACGGTGCACCCCCCCGGAAGCGCCCTGGCCAGAGAGCACAGCTTGGTGGTGCCCATGTGCAGATCGGCGGCGATCTTCCGCAGAGGGATGTTCTCCCGGTAGTGCTCGTCCAGATACAGCTCCAGCCGCTGTAGGTCCGTGTATTCCGCCGAGCGGATGATGCCCTCCCGCAGGATGTACGCCGTCAGCGCCTGGAGGATGGAGCCGTAGGCGGCCGTCTCCCGGAAGGAGTACTGGCGCAGCGACCAAAATGCCTCCCGCAGGGCTTTCCTGTCCCCCGTGTACCAGTCCAGAGCCCGCTCCGAGCGCTCCCACTGCCGCTCGATGGGCGTCTCGTCCAGATACTGGCCGAAGGCCAGGTAGGCGATGGGCACCCCGTTCTCGTAAAGGGGCAGCGCCGCCTCGCACAGGCCCAGGTGGCACCGGTAGCGGTACACGCCCCGTGCCTCCTCCGCCGAGCGCACTGCCCGGGCGTCGCAGGCCTCGCACCGGCGGTGGCCCTCGGCGTCGGCGTTGATGAGCCGGCAGAACTCCTGGTGGCTGCTGGTGATCTGCAGGTCTCTCCCCTCCCCGTCGAATACGCTGGTCTTCAGGCCGGTGAAGGTCTGCAGATCGTCCACCAGACGCAGGAGCTTATCGTGGTCGTAGAGTATCTTCAACTGTTCTCTCCTCAAAAAAGCGCGCCGGGACACGGCCCCGGCGCGGCTCGATCGGTCAGTTATCTGCGGACAGACGCGCCACGATGGCCGCCATCTGGTCCCACTTGCTCTCCATATCCGCCACCAGCTTGAACTGGGTCCGGGCCCGGTCCAGGTTGTGCTCGGGCCGGTGGATGGAGAAGTACACGTCCCCCTCCAGGTAGTCGGTCAAAAACCGCACGCCGCACTCCAGGGTCATCAGCTTGGCGCCCAGGGGCAGGGTCTGCCGCTCCAGGTCCGTCAGGCCGGGGCATGCCTCCAGGAAGCCGCGTGTATACGTCTCGAAGGCCTCCAGGCTCATCTCCATCCTGGAAAGGTCCTTCTCATCCTCGGCGGCGGTGGCCGCGCCGAAGCGGATGGAGTCACCGAAGTCATAGGCCGCCAGGCCCGGCATCACCGTGTCCAGGTCGATCACGCACAGGGGCTTGCGGGTCTTCTCGTCCAGCATCACGTTGTTGAGCTTGGTGTCGTTGTGGGTCACACGGGTGGGCAGCTGGCCGCTGTCCCGCATCCGCTGCAGCGCGCCGGCCTCTTCCTCCCTGGCCAGGACGAAATCCACCTCGGGCCCCACCTCTTTGGCCCGGCCCAGCTTATCCGCCGCCAGGGCCGCCCGGAACTTCCGGTACCGGTCCGGGGTGTTGTGGAAGTTGGGGATGGTCTCGTGCAGGGTCCCGGCGGGGAAATCCGCCAGCTGCTGCTGGAAGGTGCCGAAGGCGATGGCGCTCTGGTAAAAGTCCTCCATCGTCTCCGGGGCCTGCAGGCATATGCTGCCCTCCACGAAATCGTAAAGCCGCCACATATTGCCCTTCTTGCCCCTGGTATACAGCCGCCCGTCGCGGGTGGGGTTCAGGTGCAGGCTCCCACGGGGGTCGGCGCACTTTTTCGCGATGTGCCGGGTGATGGCCACCACGTTCTCCATCAGCCCGTCCGGGTCCGCGAACACCCCGCCGTTGAGCATCTGCAGGATGTAGCGCCGGCCGGTGTCGGTGGTGACCAGAAAGGTGTGGTTGATGTGGCCGCAGCCGTAGAGCTCCACGCTCACAGGCTCTCCGTCCATCACAAAGCAGTGGATGGCGTTCTTATATATCTCGTTACCCATATCTGACCTCATGCACAAAAAGTAAAAACCAAGCTATTATAACAAGTTTTCTCCGCAAAAGAAAGCCCCGACGGCAAAAACGTCGAATTTTTTCTGTTTCGCACCGTCCGCGCCGGTCCCGGCCGCCTTTGTTCGACCCAGGGCGCCAGATTGTGCTTGCTATTCGTCCCCGGATGGATTATACTGTATCTTGTGTTTTTGTGTGCACTTATTCGCCATATCAGGCAATACCATATATAGAAAAGTCGAGGAACCGAAGCATGACAAAGTACATTTTCGTGACCGGCGGCGTGGTCTCCGGTCTGGGCAAGGGCATCACGGCCGCCTCTCTGGGCCGGCTGCTGAAATCCCGGGGGCTGAAGGTGGCCGCCCAGAAGCTGGACCCGTACATAAACGTGGACCCGGGCACCATGAGCCCCTACCAGCACGGGGAGGTATACGTCACCGAGGACGGCGCGGAGACCGACCTGGACCTGGGCCACTACGAGCGGTTCATCGATGAGGACCTGAACAAGTGGTCCAACCTGACCACCGGCAAGGTGTACTGGAACGTGCTCAACAAGGAGCGCCGGGGCGA
>CANPXW010000057.1 GCA_947587025.1 uncultured Oscillospiraceae bacterium | reverse complement strand
CCCCAGCGTCAAGCGCCGCAAGAAGTCCGAGGCGGCCCGCAAGAACAAACATAAGCGGTATTATTAAGGATGAAAAAGCTCTCCGGTCACTGGCCGGAGAGCTTTTTTGATGTATCGGCGGCAAAGGGGAAGTTATCTATTTCCTCTTTTCGGTTTTGGTGCTGGCAGGTCCTCAACCATGGCGTTGAATAAACCTGTCAAAAACTCTCTGTTGTCAACTTCGTCTACCAACAACATCTCTTTTGCTCCCTTATAGGGTGATTCATAGGTCGCTGATGGCATATAGCGGATCGCTGCTTTTGTTGGTTTTACAAGCAGCCTGTCATCATAGATACCGCCTACGATCCTGCCGCGGTAATAGATGATAAATTCTCCCATCATAGCCCGGTATGTGATTTCATCCAATTCGGATAATTGCCCTAAAATAAAATCTAAGTATTCCTTACTCGATGCCATGTTTCCACCTCAAACTTCGCTTTGCCGCGCTGTTGGTTCTTTCCTGCCAGCTATACGGCGTTATTATATCCCAGCTTTTATGAAAGCGCAACGCGGCTTTCGCCTCTGCATTCTTTACCGCTCGGCGAAGGAGCATTTTTCCCGGAAAAGGTCGGCCGCCTCCCTCGTCAGAGAGAGGCGGCACCGGCGGGGATTCAATCTTCCTTTGTCAATACCTTTCTCTGCCAGCTTCGTTTTCCACACTTGGGGCATTTCATATATCTTGTCCTGCCTGCGTGCTGCGCCAGATTGGTTTGCCAGTAAGTCGGCACATATCTGTGGCCGCATTTTTGGCACTCGTAGTATCCGGCCTTCTGTTCAATGCCCACCGCGATAAAAGCGACCGCGAAGATCATCACGAGGGCAAACGCGGTCAGCGCGATCCTTAACCATATGGGCATTTCCACGAATGACGCGACGAACACCATGACCAGCCCGGCAAGGACGGCCGGAAGGGCGATCCAGTATTCCGTCCGCAGCATTTGGCTGTTCTTTTCCTCGATCTGGCGCTTCATTGCCAGAAGATTTTCCTCTGCCCGTTTGTCATAGAATTCTGCCATGATCTTTTCGCCCGACAGGAGTTCATTGACATTGATTTTCAGAAGATCGCACAGCTCCAGCATGATCCCGGAATCGGGCATGGATATTCCCGTCTCCCACTTTGATACGGCCCGGTCGCTGATGCCCAGCTTCTCCGCAAGGACTGCCTGGGTCATGCCCTGTTCCTTTCTGCAGGATGCTATGAATTTTCCGATTTTGATCTGATCCATATCGGGCACCTCCTTTCATGGCTCGATCATATCTGAAACCGATGCGGAATAACACGAACCAGCGGTTGATTTCTGCTGATTTCTGCTTGCCCCACCGCAGGTCGGGGGCCTGTGAACGCCCGAGCTGCCGCGCAGGGAGCGGGCGTCACCGCTCGGCGAAGGAGCACTTTTCCCGGGGCATGTCCTCGGCCTTCGTGGCGCCCAGGTAGCGGATGGCCTGCTTGCCGTACCGTTCCCGGATGGCGTCCACCGCCGCGTCCAGGCGGCGCTGTCCGTCCCGGCGGGCGTAGTCGGTGAACAGGTCCGTCTGCTCCGGCTCGTCGGCGTGGCGCAGCGCCCCGGCCCGCAGACCCACGCCCCGCAGCGCCTTCGGCCAGGCGTGCAGCGCCCGGAACAGGGCCATGGCAGTCTGGAAAAGCTCCCGCGTCACGTCCGTGGGCCGCTCCAGCATCGCCTGGCGGCTGGTCCAGCCCAGGGTGTCCGCGTCACGGGCGGACACCTCTATGAGCCCCGCCTTCATCTGCCCGGCCCGGAGCCGGCCGCCCACCTCCTCCGTCAGCGCCAGCAGCACCGCCCGCACGTCGTCCTCGCACAGAAGGTCCCGGGGCGGGGTGGTGGAGCAGCCCACGCTCTTTTGGGGCGGGGGACAGTCGAACCGGCGCACGGGGCTCTCGTCCCAGCCGTTGGCGTAGCGGTACAGCGTGATGCCGCCCTTGCCCAGCCGCAGCCGCAGGCACTCCGGGTCCGCCTGGGCCAGCTGGCCGATGGTGCGGATGCCCATGGTGCCCAGAGCGCGGGTGGTGGCCGGGCCCACGAACAGCAGCTCGTTCACCGGCAGCGGCCAGATCGCCTGGCGGTAATTGTCCCGGCCGAACACCGTCACCGCGTCTGGCTTGCGGTAGTCGGAGCCCAGCTTGGCGAAGGGCTTGTTCCAGCTGACCCCCACGCTCACCGTCAGGCCCAGCTCCCGCTTCATCCGCCGGCGTATCTCCTCCGCTGCCAGATACCCGTCCTTCCAGGCGTGGCAGCCGGTGATGTCCAGCCAGCTCTCGTCCAGGCCGAAGGGCTCCTGCCGGTCGGTGAACTGGGCGTAGATGGCCCGGGCGGCCCGGGAGTAGCGCTCGTACTTCTCGTAGTGGGGGCATAGCACGGTAAGCTCCGGGCATAGCTGCCGGGCCTGCCAGAGCACCATGCCCGTCTTTATGCCGCAGCGCTTGGCCGCGTCGCTTTTGGCGAGAATGATGCCGTGGCGGCTCTCCACGTCCCCGCCCACCGCCACCGGCAGTCCCCGCAGCTCCGGCCGGTCTATCAGCTCGATGCTCACATAGCAGGCGTTTATATCCGAATGTAATATGGTCCGTTCCATGGGACCATTATAAATCGCCTGTTTGGAGATGTAAAGAGAAAAATTCTCTCAATACGAGAAAACTATTGCAAACATTCGCCCCATACGATATACTAGGTCCACAAGGAGGGCGGTGCGCTATGCTGGAGGATATAGGAGGCAGACTGGCGGCGCTGCGGCGCGGGGCGGGGCTTTCCCAAAAGGAGCTGGCCCAGCGGCTGACGGCGCTGGGGGAGCCTGTCTCCGACAAGGCGCTCTCCAAATGGGAGAAAAACGCCACCCAGCCGTCGGCGCGGCAGTTTCTGCTGGTGTGCCGGGCGCTGGCCGTGGCGGACATCTCCGGAGAATTTCTGGGCACGGGCCTGGCTAGGGGGCTGGACGGGGCCGGCCGGCGCAAGCTGGGCGAGTACGCGGAGCTTTTGCGCCGCAGCGGGCTCTATGAGCCCCGGCCGGAGCGTGGCAGGACCATCAAGCTCTACACCCTGGCGGCCAGCGCGGGGCCGGGCCAGTTTCTGGACGACGGGGACTTCCGGTGGATAGACGCTGCCGACGCGCCGGAGGGCGCGGATTTCGCCGTGCGGGTGGCGGGGGACAGCATGGAGCCACGGTATCACGACGGCCAGACGGTGTATGTGCACCAGACCCCTACGGTGGAGGACGGCCAGACCGGGCTTTTCTACTGGCAGGGCAGCGGCTACATCAAGGTGCTGCACGCCCGGCCGGAGGGCGTGCGTCTGCACAGCCTGAACCCGCATTACGCGGACATACCCATCCCGGAGCCGGCACAGCTGCGGGTGTTCGGAAGAGTACTGTAAGGGGGAGTCGTTATGAAGCTGGACTGGAAGACCTGCCGGCGGGTGGGTATCGCGGCGTTTCTGCTGTATCTGGCCATCTACTACTGGAAGGCCGTGTCGGGCCTGCTGGGACTGCTGCTGGGGGCGTGCGTGCCCCTGGTGCTGGGCGGGGCCATCGCCTACGTCATCAATATCCTGATGGGCTTTTACGAGCGGCACTGGTTCCCCAAGAGCGATAAAAAGGCCGTCAGCGCCTCCCGCCGGCCGGTGTGCATGGTGGGCGCGCTGCTGACGGTGGTGCTGGTGCTGTATTTCGTCATCCAGATGGTAGTGCCGGAGTTCATCTCCTGCGTCAACGCCCTGATACGCCAGGCGCCGGCGGCGGTGAACGCGCTGCTGAGCGACCCCACCGTGCAGAAGCTCATCCCTGCGGACATCGAGCAGCGCATGGCCAGCATCGACTGGGGCGGGCTGGTGAAGAACATCCAGAAGATACTGCTCAGCGGCTTTACCGGCGCGGCCAACGCCGTCGGTTCCATCTTCTCCGGCGCGGTGACGGCCCTGTTCGCGCTGATCTTCGCGGTGTACATCCTGCTGGGCAAGGACACCCTGGGCCGGCAGTGCGGCCGGCTGCTGGACGGCTATCTGCCGGCAAAGTGGCGGGCGCGGGTGCGCTACGCCCTGGGCGTGCTGGACCGCAGCTTCCGCAGCTACGTGGTGGGCCAGTGCACCGAGGCGGTCATCCTGGGCGGCCTGTGCATGGGCGGCATGACCCTGTTCCGGTTCCCCTACGCCACCATGATCGGCGCGCTGGTGGGGGTGACGGCCCTGATCCCTGTGGCGGGGGCCTACATCGGCGCGGGCGTGGGCGCGTTCATGATCCTGTCCGTGTCCCTGGAGAAGGCCGTCTGGTTCCTGGTGTTCATCGTGGTGCTCCAGCAGCTGGAGGGCAACCTCATCTATCCCAGAGTGGTGGGCTCCTCCATCGGCCTGCCGGGCATCTTCGTGCTGGCGGCGGTGACGGTGGGCGGCGCCATGTTCGGCGTGCTGGGCATGCTGCTGGGCGTGCCGCTGGTGGCGGCGCTGTACCAGATGGTAAAGGACGACCTGGCCCGCCGGGAACGGGAAGCGTAAAGAGAACAGGCAAAGGGCGCGGTGTTTGGCACCGCGCCCTTTTCATCTATTCTTCCTCTTTCGGGACATATCGTCCCGATTTTTTGCGCTCGCGGACGCACTGTGTCAGCAGGTACTCGATCTGGCCGTTGACGGAGCGGAAGTCGTCCTCCGCCCAGGCGGCCAGCTGGTCGTAGAGCCCGCCGGATATGCGCAGTAAAAGCTGCTTTTTTTCCTGCTTCTCCGCCATGGGAACTCAGTACAGGCTGCCGGAGTTGACGATGGGCTGGGCGTCCTTGCTGCCGCACAGGACCACCAGCAGGTTGGACACCATGGCCGCCTTGCGCTCCTCGTCCAGGTCCACCATGCCGCCCTTATTGAGCCGGTCCAGGGCCATCTCCACCATGCCCACGGCCCCGTCCACGATCATCTTCCGGGCGTCGATGATGGCGCTGGCCTGCTGGCGCTGGAGCATCACGGCGGCGATCTCCGGCGCGTAGGCCAGATAGGTGATGCGGGCCTCCAGTATCTCCAGCCCGGCCATGTCCACCTTGCCCTGTATCTCCTTGCGGATGCGCTCGGCCACCACCTCGCTGGAGCCGCGCAGAGAGCCCTCGTCGGCCACGCCGTCGCCGGTGGTGTCCACGTTGGGGGACACGTCGTAGGGGTACAGGCGCACCACGTTGCGAAGGGCGCTGTCCGTCTGGATGGAGAGGAACTCCACGTAGTTGTCCACATTGAACACAGCCTTGGCGGTGTTCACGATGCGCCATATCACCACGATGCCGATCTCCACGGGATTGCCCAGGCAGTCGTTGATCTTCTGCTTGTTGTTGTCCAGGGTCATCACCTTCAGGCTCAGCTTCTTGCTGGGCATGGCAAAGCTCTCGTCGTTGAGATTGATGCTCACGCCGCCCTCGCCCTTGCGCCGGCCGGTGGTGTTGGTGCTGCCGGTGCTGGGCTTGGTGCCGGCGGCGGGGTTCACGGCGGAGCAGAAGGGGTTGACCCAGTAAAAGCCCTCGCCCTTGAGGGTGCCGATGTACTTGCCGAACAGGGTCAGCACCAGCGCCTCCTGGGGCTTGAGCACCTTCAGGCCCAGCAGCAGCACCCAGCCGAAGGCGCACCAGCCGATGCCAAGCACCAGCACCAACGCCACGACGGCCGCAGATTCGGCCGTGGAGAAGGCGACGATGATGGCGGCCACCGCCGCCACATACAGCGCCAGCACCAGCAGGAGCATGGCCATGCCGTTTTTCCGCTTGCCCAGAACGATCTCATCGGTATATTTCTTTTCCATGGGGAGCCTCCTTGATATGATTTGATATTAAAATAATATCACTTCAATATACGCCTGTCAAGGGGCATACGACAAAAAACAGCAGCCAGCTCCGGCTGCTGTTTTTGCTTTGAGGAACATATCCGGGACCCATGCGTCTATAAAAAAGTGAAAATTTTGCCGGCCCTTAAATCATTTTGCCGTTTTTTCCGGTATTGCATAGCAGAGAAAGCGAGAGACCCTATGATCGACGACGAGCTGATCAACCGAATACGGCAGGGCGACGGCGCCGCCGCAGAGGAGCTGGTGCGCCGCTGGTACCCATCGGTGCTGCGCTACTGCCGGTGGCGTCTGCGCAGCGGCGAAGCGGCGGCGGACCTGACCCAGGAGACCTTCCTGCGGCTGTTCCGCTCCCTGGACGGCTACCGGCGGGAGGGGAAGTTCAAGGCGTATCTGTTCGCCATCGCCAGCCGGCTATGCATCGACGAGGACCGGCGCGCGCCGCTGTATCCGCTGGAGGAGGCCGACGGCGCGGAGGGGGAACGGGACGCGCTGCGGCAGCTGGAGGACCGGGACGAGATCGGCCGCCTGCTGGCCCAGCTGCCTCCGGAGCAGCGGGAGGCGGTGCTGCTGCGGTACGGCGAGGGCCTCAGCTACCGGGACATCGCCGGGGTGACGGGCTGCAATCTGCGCACGGCCCAGAGCCGGGTCAAGTATGCGCTGCGCGCCATGCGGAAGGGGATGCGACATGAGTGACAGGCAATTGAAAAAGGCATTGACGGCGTACTTCCAGCGGGCGGGCATGCCCACAGCGGAGGCGCGCCAGGTAGACCGGACGGCGGCGCGGTGCCGGGCGGTCATGGGCACCTGGGCCGCCGGGTCCGGGGAGCCGAGGCAGAGCTTCTGGGGCTTTTTGGCGGACGTGTTCCACTTCGAGGGCATCCCCATCCTGGCCTCACAGCTGGCGGTGCTGCTGGCAGCGTGTATGGCGCTGCTGTCCTCCCGCATGGGGGTGTACGAGGTGCCCATGTACATGCCGCTGTTCATCCTGGCGGTCCTGCCCGCCTTCTTCCGGGGGCAGGTGTACCGGGTCAGCGAGGTGGAGGCGGCCACCCGCACCTCCGGGGCGCTGCTGACATTGGCCCGGCTGGTGCTGGCGGGCGGAGGCGCGCTGGTGTGCCTGACGTTCCTGCTGGCCCTGGAGGTGTGGCTGCAGCGCTCCTGCGAGAATCTGGGCCGGCTGGTCATCTACTGCCTGGTGCCGTACCTGACCTGCATGACCGCCATGCTGGCCATGATCCGCCGGCGGAAGAAAAACGGCGCGCCGGTCTGCGCGGCCATCGCCCTGGGGTCGGTGCTGTTCTGGCGCAGCTGTTCGTTCTTGTTCCCATGGCTCTACGAAGCCTCGGCCATGGGGGTATGGGTGGCGGCGGTGCTTGTCTATTCCTGGCTCTTTGCGAAGGAGCTGGTCTATATCATCCATGCTGATAAGGAGGTCAATATGTATGGAATTGTCGATCGATAGGCTGACGAAGCACTACGGCAGCAAGATCGCGGTGGACTGCGTCAGCGCTGTGCTCACGCCCGGGGTCTACGGGCTTCTGGGGGCCAACGGCGCAGGCAAGACCACCCTGATGCGGATGCTGTGCGCCATCCTGGAGCCTACATCCGGGGAGGTGCGCTTCGGCGGCAAGGAGGTGGCGTCCATGGGGGAGGCCTACCGGGACGTGCTGGGATACCTGCCCCAGGACTTCGGCTATTACCCCAGCTACACCGCAGCGGAGTTTCTCTCCTACATCGCCGCCCTCAAGGGCCTTCCCAGGGACATGGCGGGCAGGAGAGTGGGCCAGATGCTGGAGATGCTGGACCTGGCGGCCGTGGCCAACAAGAAGATCAAAACCTTCTCCGGCGGCATGAAGCAGCGGGTGGGGGTGGCCCAGGCGCTCTTGAACGACCCCCAGGTGCTCATCCTGGACGAGCCCACGGCGGGGCTGGACCCCAAGGAGCGGGTGCGGCTTAGAAATCTCCTGAGCGAGTATGCGGGCAATAAGATCGTCATATTGTCCACCCACATCGTCTCCGACGTGGAGGCCATCGCGGACCAGGTGTTCGTGATGAACGCCGGCCAGTTCGTCATGCACGGCTCGGTGCCGGAACTGGCGGAGCAGGTGCGGGGCAAGGTGTGGGAGCTGACCGTACCCAGGGGACAGGCACAGTTCTGGCAGGAGCGGGTCACGGTGGCCAACTACCGCCACGAGGGGGACCAGGTGGTGCTGCGCATCATCGACGACGAGCGGCCCTCGGACCAGGCCGCGCCCTGTGAGCCCATCCTGGACGACGCATATCTTTACTACTTCGGCGAGAAGGAGGCGTAACATGGAACTTTTTGCTTTGGAACATAAAAGATTATGGCGGTCTACCCGCGTGTGGCTGTGCGTGCTGCTGTGCTTTATATACAGCGTCCTGTACGGGGGCGTGCTTTCCTTCCAATGGTTCGCTTTTGGCAGCGAGGGGGAGGACACGACCAGCCCGTATGGAAACAATTTTGACGGTTATACCACCATCCGGAACTATCAGGAAGAGTTTTCTCAATTTGGTGATCTCTGGACGGACGAGACGTTCCAAAAGATCGTGGAGAAGTATCAGAGCTATGATATTTATGAAAAGCCGGGCCTTCAATCCATGGGGGACTGGATGGTGGCGCAAAGCTTGCTCAATCACTTGTACCCGGAGCTGGAGGACAACGCCAACCAGACCTATCAGCCGCTGATCCTCTACGCAGACACGGAAAAGATGACCGATTTCTATGGAAAGCGGCAGTGGTATCTGGATTTTAACCTGGAGGTCGCCCGGCAGGGCGGTTTGCTGACCGAGGACGACGTGGAGATGCTCCAGGAGATGAACAGCCAGATCGAGGAGCCCTGGAAATACGAATGGACCCAGGGATGGAACTACCTTCTGACAAATGCGCTGCCGAATATCAGCGCAAAAATAGCGCCGTTTCTCGCCATTTGCCTGGGGCTGCTGTTCTCCGGAGAGTGGCACGACTGCACCGCGCCGCTGCTGCACACCACAAGGCACGGTTGGCGTAAGCTGGCGCAGGTGAAGGTTTTGAGCGGCCTGGCCTTCGCGGCAGAACTGTTCGCGCTCATAGCGGGAGGCATGGTCGCGGCGCAGCTCGTCTACTTTGGTACGTCCGGGTGGGACATGCCCATTCAATATATCAAAGAGATCGCCGTGGCTCCCTGGAGCATGCTGAAGGCGGAGCTGTTCGAGCTGGCCTTCATCTTCCTGGGCGTCATCGGCTACGCGGGGATGACCATGCTCTTCTCGTCGCTGGTGAAAAACAACGTGCTGGCTTTAGTGCTCAGCCTGTCCATCACCTATGTGCCGAACCTGCTGGGGCGCTACCTGCCCCTCTGGGCGCAGAACCTGTCCCAGTATCTGCCCCTGGTGGGCACGCCTACCGACATCTTCCGCACAAATGTGTTCCACATCTTCGGCAAGGGCATATGGATGCCGTATATGCTTATCAGTGTCCCGGTGGTGATCGGCGCTGTCTGCGTCCCCTTCGCCATCCGGAGCTGGGCCCGGCGGCAGCGGGTATGAGGGAGCGGGACCATGCAAAAGAGGATACTCATGCTCCTGCTGGTGCTGGGGCTGATGCTGACCGCCGGCGGCTGCGGCGGGAAAAAGAACGCGGCGCCGCCTCCTCCTACAGCGGCACCTACCGCCGCGCCCACGCCGGAACCTACCGCGCCGCCCACCGCCCTGGGCCAGACGGAGGACCGGGGGCAGGATTACATCGACCGCTTCGTCTTTCTGGGGGACAGCACCACCTACGGCCTGGCCTATTACGACGTGGCGCCCGAGACCCAGGTGTGGACCCCCGCCAGCGGGACCCTGACCCTGAGCAACTGGCAGATCGAGACGGTGGAATGCTATGACGAACAGGGAGGCGCCCGGCCTCTGGCCATCGCCGACGCCGCAGCGGAGCGCCAGCCGGAGTACATGCTGATAACCCTGGGGCTGAACGGCATATCCTTCCTGGACGAGGGCTCCTTCAAGGAGTATTACATATCCCTGGTCCAGGCCATCCAGGCCGCCAGTCCCGGCACGAAGATCATCTGCAACTCCATCTATCCCGTCATCGGGTCGGAGGTATCCGACGACATCGGCAACGAGCGCATCAATGCCGCCAACCTATGGATAGAGGACATCGCCGCCCAAACGGGCACCCGGTATCTGAACACCCACGACGGACTGACCGACGAAAACGGCGACCTGCGGGCGGAGTACTGCAACGGCGACGGCATCCACCTGAGCCCCGCCGGCTTCGACGCGGTGCTGCAGACCGTCCGCACCCACGGCTGGCAATAAAAAAGACCCGGCGTATCTGGCCGCAGATACGCCGGGTCTTTCTATGTAGTTTTTACACGATGGGGCGGATGCCGTGGGCGGTCAGCTGGGCCCGCAGATCCTCGATGCGGTGCTCGTTGACCAGCCGGCGGTTGTAGGCGGACAGCTCCGCCGTAATGCACAGCAGGATGAACAGCGCCAGGCAGATGGTGGTGAAGGGGTTGCTGTGGGACACGTCCCCGCCGTTTATCAGGGCGGTCACCGCCTTGGCCACGCTGACCACCGTGTAGGGCACGGCGTAGCACACCGCGCACAGGATGGTGGCGAGCTTGGGCACCAGCAGGCGGGTGCGCCGGTCGGCGTAGTGCTTGAACAGGGGGATGACGCAGAACACCGCCGAGATAAAGCACAGCCCGCATACGATCCAGGTCAGGTAGGGCGCGGCGCTGCGGCACAGCTGGTACATGGAGTAGGTCCGGACGCTGCCGCCCTTGGACACCACCTCCACGGCGGACAAAAACCAGGACCAGGCCATCAGCCCGTTGAGAATGACCGCCGCCAGGCAGAAGATGATCACGAACACCCGCGCGGCCGTGACGCCCCGCTTGGCCGGCAGGGCATCCTGGGCCGGAGGCGGTATCACCACCGTGGGCACAGGCCCGGCGACGAGCTGCGTGCCGCAGGTGGGGCAGACACGCGCCAGGGAGTTGACCTCGTGCTTACAGTTGGGACAGACCATAGCTCAGACCTCCTTATCTGTATCTTCCATCAAAACATGCCGCCCAGGCCGCCCAGACCGCCGGTCAGACGGCTCATGGACTGGGCCGAGGCCTCCTCGGCCTTGCGCATGGCCTCGTTCACAGCGGCGATGACCATGTCCTGGAGCATCTCCACGTCGTCGGGGTCCACGGCCTCGGGGTCGATGACCAGCTCCGTCAGCTCCCGCTTGCCGGAGACGGTGGCCTTCACCACGCCGCCGCCGGAGGCGGCCGTATAGGTCTGCTGCTCCAGGTCCTGCTGCATCTGCATCAGGTCCCGCTGCATCTTCTGGGCCTGCTTCATCATGGCGGCCTGGTTCATGCCGCCGAAACCGCCGCCTCGGTAAGAGCCTTTTGCCATGTTCGTTCTCCTTTTTATTCAAACGTGATGTTTCCGAATCTCTTCAGCGCGTCCAGCTTCTCCATGTCCGGTCCGGCGGAGGGCGCGGCGCTGTCGGTGAAGACCACGCTCATGGCCCGGCCGGCCAGCGCGGCCAGCTCCGTCTGCATCAGGGCCCGGACCTCGGGCTTGTCCAGCATCATCTTGGCGATGGGGGTGGCAAAGCGCACCGTCAGAGCCTCGCCGCTGACCGTGCCGGAGACCTGGGTGGGGGTCATCAGCATGGCGTAAGCGCCCATGTCCAGCTTGCCGCTCATAGCCTGCAGCAGGCTCTTCCACAGCCCGTCGCCGTCCCCGGCCGCAGGGGCGGGGGCAGGCTCCGGGGCGGGGGCCTTCACAGGCTCCGGTTCAGGCTCCGGCGCGGGGGAAAGGGGGGCGTCAGGCTGGGCGGGGGGCGCGTCCTCGTCGGTGTACCAGGGCGGCGCGTCGTCCGCTGCGGACACGGGTCCCGGCTCGGGGGTAGGTTCGGACTCGGGCTCCGGGATGGGCTCGGGCTCCGGTACGGGTTTAGGGGCAGCCGGTATGGTCACGCCGCCGGCCAGAGCCGCCTCCAGCCGGGCGATGCGGTTTTTCAGTCCCTGGAGGCTGTCGCCGGTCTCCGGCACGCACAGGCTCACCAGGCACAGCTCCGCCGCCCGGCGGGGGTCCCGTCCGCCTGTGTCCGCGCTGCGGATGGCGTTCAGCCCGTCCATCAGCTGGGGCGCGCCCCACTTGGCGCCCAGCCGGCGCAGCAGCTCCGGCTCGTACAGCCCCGACAGCAGCGCCTCGCCGCCGGTGGGGGCCACCTGCATGATGAGGATGTCCCGCATCAGGCCGGCCAGCTCGTCCAGTATGCCGTCCGGCTCCTTGCCGTCCTGCCACAGCCGGTCGAACAGGGTCAGGGTCCGCACCGTGTCCCCGGCGCATATGGCCTGGAGCAGCTCCGCCGTCCGGCGGCTGCCGGCCAGGCCCATGGCCGAGAGGACCTCCTCCGTGCCGATGTGCTCCGACGCGGCGCACTGGTCTAAAAGGCTCAGCGCGTCCCGCATGCCGCCGTCCGCCATCCGGGCCAGCAGCCCGGCGGCCTCCGCCGTCAGGTCCATGCCCTCCTGGCCGGCCACGTAGGAAAGCCGCGCGGCAATGGCCTCTGGCTCGATGCGGCTGAAGCTGTGGCGCTGGCAGCGGGAGACGATGGTGGGGATGATCTTTTGGGGGGCCGTGGTGCATAGGATGAACATCACGTGCTCCGGCGGCTCCTCCAGTATCTTCAAAAGGGCGTTGAAGGCCATGGACGACTGGGCCAGCGCATGGGCCTCGTCGATGATGTACACGCGCTTTTTCACCGTCGTGGGGGAGAACACCGCCTCCTCCCGCAGGGCGCGCACGTCGTCCACGCCGTTGTGAGAGGCCGCGTCCAGCTCCACCACGTCCAGGATGCTCTCGTCCAGGATGCCCCGGCAGGCGGCGCACTCGTTGCAGGGGTTGCCGTCCACCGGGTGCTCGCAGTTGACCGCCCGGGCCAGGATGCGGGCACAGGTGGTCTTGCCGGTGCCCCGTGTGCCGCTGAACAGGTACGCATGGGACAGCCGGCCGGTCTGGACCTGCCGCTTGAGGGTGGCGGTGATATGTTCCTGGCCGACCACGTCGTCAAAGGTCATCGGCCGCCATTTGCGATATAAAGCCTGATACATAGCCTCGCAGAGTTCGCCGCCGCAGCGGCGAATAAAGTTGGATATGATTTCCGGGGGCGTGTCGTCGTCATGCGCGTTGTAGCTCTCCCTCTGCCGCAAGCGGCAGAGCTCGAATACAACGCGATTCCTCCTCTCCCCACGAAGCAGGCTTCGTGGGGGCCCCCATGGAAATCATTCTTTGCGGCCTGCAAACGTGAACGCCAGCGCTGTAAGCGGAGGCGCTTTGCGCTGCAGCAGGCCGAAGCCTTCTCATTTGAAAGGCGCAAGCGCCTTTCAAATGAAAATGAAGCTGTACACCCGCCTTTGTATACCCGATACATCCGTTACCGCGGCAGTTGGCTCAGACCCAGCGACCTCACGGCACACGCAGGCTCCCGCTTAATGCTGCTCGGTCCCCCGCCTGACATGGTTCACAGGTCTGCGTTGCGCGAGACCAGGCCATCAACGCTACTTGCCTCGGTCAGTCGATACATCGGACATCCGGGGGCAGGAATTCGTCCCCGCTATAGCGGATTGCGGATACAGGGCACCGCTGGCTCCCCGACTAGTACAGCTCCGGCGTTTATTATACGACACGGGGCCGTTTTTATCAAGGGGCAGTTTTTTGGGGCTTTACAAATCGGGAATTTGTGCTATAATGCTCTAGCAGCGGTTTGGGGGCGTAGCTCAGCTGGGAGAACATTCGGCACGACGTTAGCAGAAAATAGTATCTCAAATGGCTACCATTCGGTTCGCATCCCAAAACGGGTAAAATAGGTAAATATTGGAAAAATGGGGGCGTAGCTCAGCTGGGAGA
>CANPXW010000056.1 GCA_947587025.1 uncultured Oscillospiraceae bacterium | reverse complement strand
AGGTTGTTGCTGGTGGCCTTGTCGAACAGCTGGATGAGTTCGGGCTTGGTGCTGAACTTCACCGTCGCCCCCATGCTCACGTCCACCTTCAGGTCCACCGTCGGGATCACCATGACCACCTCGTCGCCGTTGCTGTCCGCGTGCAGATGCACCTCGGAGCCCATCATCTCGTTCACCACGATCTTCGCGTCCAGGTCGCCCGCACCCACGCTGATGTGCTGCGGACGGATGCCCGCGATGATGTCGCACGGCTGCTGCCCGTTCTGCTTCAGCGCCTTCTGCTGGAAATCGCTCAGCTTGATCTTCGCGTTGCGGATCTGCACATAGTACTCCCCGCCCTCCAGCAGCAGCTTGCAGTTGTCGAAGAAGTTCATCACCGGCATCCCGATGAAGCCAGCCACGAACAGGTTCACGGGCTTGTCGAACACCTCGCCCGGCGTGCCGATCTGGTTGACGAAGCCGTCCTTCATGATGACGATACGGTCGCCCAGCGTCATGGCCTCGGTCTGGTCGTGGGTAACGTACATGAACGTGGTGTTGATGCGGCTGCGCAGCTTGATGATCTCCGCGCGCATCTGGTTACGCAGCTTCGCGTCCAGGTTGGACAGCGGCTCGTCCATCAGGAACACCTTCGGGTCACGCACCATGGCGCGGCCGATGGCCACACGCTGCCGCTGGCCGCCGGACAGAGCCTTGGGCTTACGGTCCAGGTACTGGGTGATGTCCAGGATGGCCGCCACTTCCTTGACCTTCTTGTCGATCTCCGCCTTGGGGACCTTCTTCAGCTTCAGGGCGAAGGCCATGTTGTCGTACACGCTCATGTGGGGATACAGCGCGTAGGACTGGAAGACCATGGCGATGTCCCGGTCCTTGGGCTCCACATCGTTGCAGCGCTTGCCGTCGATGTACAGATCGCCCTCGGTGATGTCCTCCAGGCCGGCCACCATGCGCAGGGTGGTGGACTTGCCGCAGCCGGAGGGACCCACCAGCACGATGAACTCCTTGTCCGCGATGGTCAGGTTCACGTCGTGCACCGCCGTGACACCACCGTCGTAGACCTTCTTCAGACCTTTGATTACGACTTCTGACATGCTCTACAGCTCTGACAGCCGGGCCTCCGCCCTGCTGCCTCGCGTCGCCCGCTGGGGACGAACCGCATTACGACAGGTCTCCACACTGCCGCACCGCGAGCCAAACGGAAAGATTTTTCCTCCTTTTTTACGGTCCGGCGCCGCTATAGTAGAGGAGTAGCGACGCGGGGCCTGATTTAAATTTGGGGCATAGGCCCACTTATGTGACTATTTTACCATGGAATATGACAGAATGCAAGGATAAATCCGCATTCAGGACGACGATATTGGCTATCTTGCCCACGTCCAGGCTGCCGTAACGGTCATAAATGCCCAAAGCCTTGGCCGGATTCACCGCCGCAGCGGTCACTGCGGTGTGCAGATCGACGCCGAAGCCCACCGCCCGGACCATGCCGCCCATCAGGTCGGTGATGGACCCGGCGATGGTGCCGTCGGCCAGGGTGGCCAGCGGGCCCCGGACGAAGATGTCCTGGCCGCCCAGCTCGTACTGGCCGTCGGGCATGCCGCAGGCCCGCAGGGAGTCGCTGATGATGATGACCCTATCCCTGCCGAACAGCTTGAACACGGCCCGTATCACGGCGGGATGGATGTGCACCCCGTCGCATATCAGCTCTGCCCGGCAGTCGGAATCGGCGGCGGCCCCCACGGGACCGGGGTCCCGGTGGGCGAAGGGGTTCATGGCGTTGAACAGATGGGTGGCCTGCTTTGCCCCCGCGTCAAAGGCCGCCAGGGCCTGGTCGTAGTTGCAGGCGGTGTGGGCCACGCTCACCGTGACCTGGTCCTTCACCTTTTGGATGAAGTCGATGGCCCCCGGCGCCTCCGGCGCCAGGCTGACCAGCTTCACCAGCCCGCCGGACAGCTCCTTGAGCCGCAGCAGCAGCGCCGGATCCGGGTCCCGTATCCAGGCGCCGTTCTGGGCGCCCTTCTTGGCCTGGGACAGGAACGGTCCCTCCAGGTTGACACCCACCAGGTCCGCGCCGGAGCTGGCGTGGGCCTTGTGCTCCGCCGCCGTGCGGCATATCTTCTCCAGCTGGGGCACGTCCAGGGTCATGCCGGCGGGGCATATCTGGGTCACGCCCCGGCCGAGCTCATAGTCGGCCATGGTCTGCAGGCCGGCGGGGTCGCCGTCGGAGAAGTCCGCGCCCTGGCAGCCGTGGAAGTGCAGGTCTGTCAGGCCGGGGATGATATAGCAGCCGGGCAGTTCGATGCTCTCGCCGCCGTTGGCCGCCGCGATGTGCTCGCCCTGGACGCACACGTCCCGCAGCACGAAGCCCTTCTGGGGGTCGAATACCCGCGCGCCTGTCAGCCGCATACGCTCACCCCCGCTTCAATGAGGCCCTCCAGCGCGGCCTTGTCCCCCGCCAGCACCACGTCCGGGTGCAGCTGCAATATGGACGCGGGCACCTGGGGGGTGATGGGACCGGCGAAGGCGTCGCGCACCGCCTGGGCCTTGTCCGGGCCGCTGACCACCACCAGCACCCGCTTGGCCCGCATGATGGCCCCCACGCCCATGGTCAGGGCCTTTTTGGGCACCTGGTCGGCGCTGGCAAAGAACCGGGCGTTGGCCTCGATGGTGGAGGCGGTCAGCTCCACCACGTGGGTGGGGGCAGTGAAGTGGTCGTCCGGCTCGTTGAAGCCGATGTGGCCGTTGCGGCCCATGCCCAGCAGCTGGATGTCCGCCGGGCCCAGCTTACGCAGCAGCGCCTCGTACCGCTCACACTCGGCCTGGGGGTCCGGGGCCACGCCGCTGGGCACGTTGGTGCGGGCGATGTCGATGTTCACATGGTCGAACAGGTTGTGGTCCATGAAGTACCGGTAGCTCTGGTCGTGGGTGCCGGGCAGGCCGGCGTACTCGTCCAGGTTAACGGTGGTGATGCGGGAGAAGTCCAGGTCCCCGGCCTTGCACCCGGCGATCAGGTCCTGATACAGGCCGATGGGGGACGAGCCGGTGGCCAGGCCCAGCACGGAGTCGGGCTTGGCGATGATCTGGGCCGCCATGACGGCCGCAGCAGCGCGGCTCATGGCCTCGTAGTTGTTGGTGCAGATGACTCTCATGGCGATGCGCCTCCTCAGCAGTATTTTGCCTCGGCCAGGGCGATGCGTTCCGCGCACCCGGCCGCCACGGCTTTGTCCGGCTCGGTCATCCCGGTGAGCGGCGCTCTGGCGTCGCCGATGTCCGGGCCGCCCTGCCGGCGCAGGACCTCTTTGATCATGGCGTACATGTTGCACCGGCCGGAGCACAGCTGCTCGATGATGCGGCACAGCTCCGCCTGCAGGGCGCAGGCCTCATCCGCCTGGCCGGCCAGGGCCAGCTCCATCAGCTTTATATAGAGCTTCGGCATGGCCCCGTAGGTGCCGCCGATGCCGCCGGTGGCCCCGGTCAGCAGTCCCGCCGCCAGCTGCTCGTCCGGCCCGTTCATCACCATGACCCCCTCCTTGATGAACAGGGATATGTCATAGGTGCTCATGGAGGAGTTCTTCACGCCGATGATGCGGGGATTTTTCTTCATCTCCCGCAGCAGGGCCGGCGTCAGGGCCACCCCCGCCAGCTGGGGGATGTTGTAGATGATGAAGTCCGTGTCCGGGGCGGCGGCGGAGATGTCGTTCCAGTATTTGGCGATGGCGTGCTCCGGCAGCTTGAAGTAGATGGGCGGGATGGCGGCGATGGCGTCCACCCCCAGGCTCTGGGCATGGGCAGCCAGGGTCTGGCTGTCGGCGGTGTTGTTGCATGCCACATGGGCGATGATGGTGAGCTTGCCGCCCACCTCGTCCATGACGGCCTGGAGCGTCGCCTTGCGCTCGTCCACGCTCTGGTAGATGCACTCGCCGGAGGAGCCGCCCACGTACAGGCCCTTCACCCCCGCGTCCAGCAGATACCGGGCCAGGGCGCGCGCCCGGGCGGGACTTACCGCGCCGGCGTCGTCGTAGCAGGCGTAAAAGGCGGGGAATATGCCCCTGTATCTGGACAGGTCTTTCATAGTATCATCCTTTCACTGCGCCCATGGTGATGCCCTGGGTGAAATATTTCTGGAAGATGATGAACACGGTCAGGATGGGCACGCTGGCCAGGGCCGCGCCGGCCATGATGAGGCCGTAGTCGGTGGAGTTCTCCGCCTGCAGCTTGGCGATGCCCAGGGGGATGGTCAGCACGTTGGTGCCGGTGAGCATGATCAGCTGCATGAAGTAGTCGTTCCAGGAGTTGATGAAGGTGAAGATGGCCAGCGCGCCGATGCCCGGCTTGACCAGAGGCACCACGATGCTGGTGAAGGTCTTGGCCTCGCTGGCCCCGTCGATGCGGGCGGCCTCCAGCATCTCGCCGGGGATGCTCTCGGAGAACTGCTTCATCAGAAACACGCCGAAGGGCCAGCCCACGATGGGCAGGATGACGGCCCACAAAGAGTCGTAAAGCTCCAGGGCGCTCATCTCCCGGATAAGGGGGATGAGGATGACCTGCTTGGGCAGGGCCATGGCGCACACGATCACCGTGAAGATCAGCCCCCGGCCGAGAAACCGCTTCTTCGCCAGGGCGTAGCCGGCCATGGTGGCGGTCACGCAGGTGATGATCATGGAGGCCACCGCCATCCACACGGTGTTTATCAGCCACCGGATGGCCGCAGGCACCTCCGGCCCGGTGATGACCGTCTTGGTGAAGGGCACGGTGAAGTCGTACAGCGGCGCCGTGCGGCGGGAGAACAGCTTTTCATAGTTGGTCAGCACCCACTCGCTGGGCCACCAGGCGGGTGAGGCGGCGTTGATCTCCTTGGCGGTCTTGAACGAGCCGGTGACGATCCAGTACAGGGGGAACAGGAACATGAACGCCAGCACCACCAGCAGGATGACGGTGATGACCTTATAGGGCGTGGTATGGTGCACGCCGGCATTGAGGTTATTCATACCCGCACCCCCTTAGTAGCTGGTGTCCGCCTTGGCCAGCTTGAACTGGATGGCGGAGAAGACAGCGATGATGATGGCCAGGATGACGCCCATGGCGTTGCCGTAGCCGTAGCGGTACAGCTTGAACGCCTCGTAGTAGATGTAATACATGATGGTGTCCGTACTGTGGTTCGGTCCGCCGGAGGTCAGCAGCTGTATCAGGGCGAAGCACTGGAAGGAGTTGATGGTGGTGATGACCAGCACGTACAGGGTGGTGGGCATGATCTGGGGCCACTTGATGCGCCAGAACACCTGCATGTTGTTGGCCCCGTCCACCTGGGAGGCCTCCACCAGGGACTGGTCCACGTTGCCCAAAGCGGAGACGTACAGCACGATGGGCTGGCCCACGGAGGTGGTCAGCAGGATGAGGATGATGCACCCCAGAGCGAAGCGCTCGTCCCCCAGCCAGTTGATGTTCTTGTCCAGCAGCCCCGCTGCCTTGCCCAGGTAGTTGAAGATGCCGTAGTAGTTGTTGTACATCCACTTCCACACCACCGTCACCGCCACGGAGCCGGTGACCACGGGCAGATAGAAGATGCAGCGGAACGCGCTGCGGATGGGCCCGCGCATCTTATAGATGGCGGAGCTGACCCACAGGGAGAACGCGCACGTCACCGGCACGGACACCAGCACGATGATGGCCGTGTTCTTCAGCGCCCGCAGGAAGATCGGGTCCTGGAACAGCTCCTTGTAGTTGGCCAGGCCGATGAAGATGTCCTCCCGGTTCATGGTGGCGTCGAAGAAGCTGGTGTAGATGCACATGACCATGGGGTACACCACGAACCCCACGAAGAAGATCAGGCTCGGCAGCAGGAACAGATACCCGGATATGGTCTCTCTGCGCACCAGAGCCCGGCTCATGGGTGTTTTGCCCAAGGCGATCAGCCTCCTTCCATAGTTTTGTCGCCCCTCGGGGCACACATCTCCGCCCAGCGTTCCCGTCGGGCGGACATGTCTGTCCTGAGAGAAGGCAACACCCTCTCCCGCGCACAACGCGGGAGAGGGTGCGCACCTATCTAATTAGTTGTCGGCCAGGGAAACTTAGTTGCCGGCGGCCTCGTTGGCAGCGGCGTCATAAGCCTCCAGCGCCTCCATGGGGTCGGTGCCCGTCCCCACCTGCTGCAGCATGTTCCACCATGCCGTCCGCGCTTCCGTCCAGCCCGGCGTCACCTGGTTGTAGGGGCCAAGCGCCGGCAGCATCTGCGTGTACGCGCTCATGATCTCGTTGTCTTCCCAAATGCCGGACAGCTCCGTGCCGTCCACCGCATCACGGCAGGCAAAGAAGTTCGCCGCCTTCACCGTCGCCGTCAGCCCCTCCTCGGTGTCGCTCACGTACTTGATGAATGCCTTCGCCGCCTCCGTGCGGGCGTCTACGTCATCGCCGCTGCGCACATCCGGGCTGAAAATGCCGAAGCCCCAGATGCCGCCTTCCAGCCGAGGCGTGCCGTCCTCCGTCGGGAACGCCATGTACTCGATCTTCTGCCCGTTGATCGTCAGGCCCTCGCCCGTCCCCGCAGAGTTCGGGTTCAGCTGCTGCGCCGCGTTCCAGCAGAACGCCATCTTCAATGTCTCGTTGTAGAACAGAGCGATCTCGTCGCCGCCCGCTATGGACGCGTCAAACGCGATGCCTTCCATCTCCGCCAGCTCCGCCAGCGCCTGCGCATTGGCCTCATTGGCAGCTATGTACTGCGTCCCGTCCGTGATCATGCCGCCGTGCAGGTCCGCGATCAGCGCGCGCGTGCCCTGGTCGCCGCCCTGGCCGCTGCAGTATACAGCGCCCACAGGCGCGCCGAACTTCTCCGTCAGCGCCTCAACGGCCTTGGCAAAGTCCTCTGTCGTCCAGGTCCGCGTCTCCAGATCCACGTACTGGTCTGCCCCCGCTTCCACGAACGCATCCCAGTTGATCGCCATGCAGTGCGCCGTCATGACTGCCGGATATACGTACAGCTTGCCATCCGCCGTGAAGCACGGGGTCTTGACCGCCTCGTACACCTCGGCCTCGTCGTTCTCATCCCAGATGTCCGACAGGTCAAGCATCACGCCCTTCTGGCCCCAGTTGGCCACCAGACGCTCTGGCGCCTCCATCACGATGTCCGGGGCCTTCTCGCCCGTGATCGCCCCGTCCACCGTCGCATCGCCGTTGGTGTAGTCCAGATACTCCACCGTCACGTTGATGTCGGGATACTCCTCGTTGAAGCCGGCGATGATCTCATCCACCGTGGCCTCGTCGCCCCAGTTGCCCACCGGGTACACCCACAGGGAGATGTCCACAGGCTCCACGGGGCCGGGGCCGGTCATGGTCTTGGGATCGGGCTCTTCAGCGGCCTCTTCTTCAGGGGCGGCCTCTTCTTCCGGCTCTTCGGCGGTCTCTTCCTCGGCGGGCTCTTCAGCCTCGTCCTCGCCGGCAAGCTCCTCCTCTACCGCGTCGATGGCCGCCTGCAGATCGTCCGCGCCCTCGTCGGTCTGCTTGGAGTCCTCTTCGGCCTCCTCGACCGCCAGGGCCGCCTCGGCAGCGGCGATGGCCTCATCTACCAGCTCCTCGCCGGCCTCCTCGGCCAGCTCGTCAACGGCCTCCTCGGCCTCGTCCTCCGCAGGCTCGATGCCGGCGGCGGCGTTGGCAGCGGCGTCATAAGCCTCCAGCGCCTCCATGGGGTCGGTGCCCGTCCCCACCTGCTGCAGCATGTTCCACCATGCCGTCCGCGCTTCCGTCCAGCCCGGCGTCACCTGGTTGTAGGGGCCAAGCGCCGGCAGCATCTGCGTGTACGCGCTCATGATCTCGTTGTCTTCCCAAATGCCGGACAGCTCCGTGCCGTCCACCGCATCACGGCAGGCAAAGAAGTTCGCCGCCTTCACCGTCGCCGTCAGCCCCTCCTCGGTGTCGCTCACGTACTTGATGAATGCCTTCGCCGCCTCCGTGCGGGCGTCTACGTCATCGCCGCTGCGCACATCCGGGCTGAAAATGCCGAAGCCCCAGATGCCGCCTTCCAGCCGAGGCGTGCCGTCCTCCGTCGGGAACGCCATGTACTCGATCTTCTGCCCGTTGATCGTCAGGCCCTCGCCCGTCCCCGCAGAGTTCGGGTTCAGCTGCTGCGCCGCGTTCCAGCAGAACGCCATCTTCAATGTCTCGTTGTAGAACAGAGCGATCTCGTCGCCGCCCGCTATGGACGCGTCAAACGCGATGCCTTCCATCTCCGCCAGCTCCGCCAGCGCCTGCGCATTGGCCTCATTGGCAGCTATGTACTGCGTCCCGTCCGTGATCATGCCGCCGTGCAGGTCCGCGATCAGCGCGCGCGTGCCCTGGTCGCCGCCCTGGCCGCTGCAGTATACAGCGCCCACAGGCGCGCCGAACTTCTCCGTCAGCGCCTCAACGGCCTTGGCAAAGTCCTCTGTCGTCCAGGTCCGCGTCTCCAGATCCACGTACTGGTCTGCCCCCGCTTCCACGAACGCATCCCAGTTGATCGCCATGCAGTGCGCCGTCATGACTGCCGGATATACGTACAGCTTGCCGTCCGCCGTGAAGCACGGGGTCTTGACCGCCTCGTACACCTCGGCCTCGTCGTTCTCGTCCCAGATGTCCGACAGGTCAAGCATCACGCCCTTCTGGCCCCAGTTGGCCACCAGACGCTCCGGCGCCTCCATCACGATGTCGGGGGCCTTCTCGCCCGTGATCGCCCCGTCCACCGTCGCATCACCGTTGGTGTAGTCCAGATACTCCACCGTCACGTTGATGTTGGGATATTCCTCGTTGAAGCCGGCGATGATCTCGTCCACCGTGGCCTCGTCGCCCCAGTTGCCCACCGGATACACCCACAGAGAGATGTCCACAGGCTCTTCCTCGGGCTGGTCCGCGTCAGTGTCGGAATCGTCCTCCACCACCTCGGGCTCCTCGGCGGTCTCCTCCGCCGCAGGCTCTTCCTCAGGCTCCTCCGCGTCGGTCTCGGAGGCTTCCTCGGGCTCTTCAGCGGCCTCTTCCTCAGCAGGCTCCTCAGGCTCTTCGGCAGCCTCTTCCTCGGCGGGCTCCTCAGCCTCTTCGGCGGGCTCCTCCTCGGCAGGCTCCTCAGCCTCTTCGGCGGGCTCCTCTTCGGTGGTCTCCTCGGCCTCGGCCTTGTCGGCCTCTTCCGTAGGAGCCTCTTCCTTCGCTTCAGGCTGCTTGGACCCGCCGCCGCAGGCGGCCAGGCTCAGCACCATCGCCAGGCAGAGAAGAAGAGCAAGCAACTTCTTCATGCTCATTGTCGGTCCTCCTGTCAAATGAAAATTTTTAATAATTTTCCGTTGTGAAACACGGATATTACTAGCCAAATTTTACAATATGTAAGTCCCTTTGTCAATAGATTGGTTGGCTCGGATTTTAGAATTCTTGTCTTTCGCTCACCCCGCCGGCGGGAACGCGCCGGGCGCCTCGCCCAGCAGCTGGCCCAGCATCACGTCGCACATGGAAAGGCACCGGGGCAGGTGGAACGGGCCCTTGAAGGTGGAACCCTTGGTGGACGGCTGGGTGGGCAGACCGTCCCGGCGCAGATAGCCGTACCACTCCCCGTTTTCCGGGTCGGCGAAGTGCTCTTTGCAGTAGTCCAGGGTCCTTGCGAACCAGTCCAGGTACCGCTCGTTTTTGGTGTCCCGGTAGAGCATCAGGGAGGAGATGAGTATCTCGTTGTGGGGCCACCACAGCTTCATGTCGTGCTCGTAGGCCTCGGGGGGCTTTTTCAGGCAGTCGATGAAGTACAAAAGCCCGCCGTATTCCTCGTCCCAGCCGGCCTCGATGGCCCAGTTGAATATCTGCTCCGCCCCGGCGTGGAGCTTTTCGTCGCCCATCCTGTTGGCGTACTCCAGCAAAAACCACACGCACTCGATGTCGTGGCCGGGGTTGACCGTGCGGCCCTCGGTGTAGTATAGACGGGCATTTCCCTCCCGGTCCACGCTCTCCAGGGTGCACTTCAGCTCGGGTTTTACGTGGTATTTGAATATCTGCTCCGCGCAGACGGCCGCACGCTGGTCATAAAGCGCCGCCTGCTCCGGGTCCACCCGGCGCATCACGGAGGTGATGTTCAGGTAGATCATGGGGTCGGCCAGGGCCCGGCCGGTGCGGGTCTCGGGGATGGTCTTGGGGCCCAGGCCGGTGGGGTCGGCGATGAGGCCCTGGTTCAGCTTCCATATGAGCTCATAGGCCCGGCGGGCACGCTCCAGGTGCTCCGGCTCTCCGGTGACGCCGTAGTACTCGGCGTTGGCCAGGGCGTAAAAGCCCTCGGAGAAGCAGTACCGCCGCTGGCGCAGGGGCTTGCCCTCGGCGGTGACGGTGAAGTACATGCGCCCATCCGCGTCGGGGTTGATGCAGTACTTCTCCAGAAAGTCGATGCAGCTTTTCGCCGCGTCCAGCCACGCCGGCCGTGGGCCGTACACGTGGCACAGCCAGGAGAACGTCCAGCCGCAGCGGCCCTGCATCCACACGCTCTTGTCGGTGGAGTAGATCTGCCCCGTCCGGTCCAGGCAGGTATAAACGCCCCCGTGCTCATGGTCCATGCCGTGCTCCAGCCAGAAGTCCACGCAGGCGCGCAGCTCCTGCTGTATCCAGGCCTGATACGAGCGCAGCTTATCCTTTGTAACGTCCATTATGGGTCCCGCTCCCTTCGTTTTTCATATGATAAGACCACTATATTGTCTTTTTCTGGAAAGGTCAAGCAAAACCGCGCCGAAAACAAAATTTTTGTTATCCTCTTGACAAGTTGAAAAAAACTGGTAGCCTAGAGGGAGAGGCTCCCGGCACATTTTATATAAATTATATAAAAATTTTGCTGAAAACACGAAAATACTTCACCAGGAGGTCGAACTTATGGAGCATTTGGGCATCGACGTGACCGTCAAAAACGCACCCCCGCTGGACCCGGGCTTTCTGCCGCTGAACCGCTTCTGCGAGGCGTTTCTGGCCACGGCAAAGGAGCCCTTCGACATCGCCGTGGAGCGCGCCGCCGGCCAGATGGCGGTCTACAAGACCTTCATCCACGGCACGCCGGACCGCTTCCGTGCGGACGTGTACTACATCGAGCGCATCGTCAAGACCCTGCTGTGGATGAAGGGCGGCTTCCGGGTGTACCTGGCCGGGGACCAGGCCGTGTGCGACGCCATCGCCAAGATCTACGCCGACGGCGGCCAGCAGGATTTCGACTTCCACTTCATGGCCCACGTGTTCGAGCACCCCTTCGAGGTGGTGCGGGTGGACAAGGTCCCCGAGCCCGTGGATTCCCCCCAGCGCATCGGCGGGCACATGGACGGCTGCCGCATCGGCTTCGACGCCGGCGGCTCAGACCGGAAGGTCTCCGCCGTGATCGACGGGGAGAGCGTCTACTCCGAGGAGGTTGTCTGGTACCCCAAGATCACCGCCGACCCGGACTATCACTACGAGGGCATCGTCTCGGCGCTGCGGTCCGCCGCAGAGCATCTGCCCCGTGTGGACGCGGTGGGTGTGTCCTCCGCCGGCATCTACATCAATAACCGCACCATGCGGGCAAGTCTCTTCCTGCAGGTGCCGGACGATCTGTTCGACGCCAAGGTGAAGGATATCTACATCCGGGCCATCACCGACACCTTTGGCGATGTGCCCTACGCGGTGATAAACGACGGCGACGTGTCCGCCCTGGCGGGGATGATGAGCCTGGGTGAGAGCAACGTGCTGGGCATCGCCATGGGCACCAGCGAAGCGGTGGGCTACGTGGACGCCAACGGCTGCATCACCGGCTGGCTCAACGAGCTGGCCTTCGTGCCCGTGGACGCCAATCCCAGGGCTATGGTGGACGAGTGGAGCGGCGACATCGGCTGCGGGGTGAAGTACTTCTCCCAGGACGGAGTCATCAAGCTGGCTCCCGCCGCTGGCATCGAGCTGGAGGAGAGCCTCTCCCCCGCCCAGAAGCTGAAGGCGGTCCAGGCCCTCATGGAGGCGGACGATCCCCGGGCCGCCAAGGTGTACGAGTCCATCGGCGTGTACCTGGCCCACGCCCTGGCCTGGTACTATGACCTTTACAAGTTCCGCCACGTGCTGCTGCTGGGCCGGGTGATGTCCGGCAAGGGCGGCGATCTCATCCTGGCCCGGTGCAAAGAGGTGCTGGCCGACGAGTACCCCGCCGTGAACGAGGCCATCCGCCCCGCCCTGCCCGACGAGAAGTTCCGCCGGGTGGGCCAGTCCGCCGCCGCCGCCAGCCTGCCGGAGATCAAGAGGTGAGAGCATGAAAAAACACATCGTCTGCTTCGGCGACTCCAATACCCACGGCTACTGCGCCGACCCCAACGACACCGCCGACGGGGGCAACCGCTTCAACGAGGACGAGCGCTGGCCCTGCGTGCTGCAAAAGCTGCTGGGGGAGGAATATCTGTGCCTGGAGGAGGGCCTGTCCGGCCGGACCACGGTGTTCGACGACCCCATCCACGGGGACCTGGCCGGGGTGGATTACATCAGCCCCTGCCTCATCAGCCACGAGCCGGTGGACCTGCTGGTCATCATGCTGGGCACCAATGACTCCAAGGAGCGCTTCTGCTGCACCGCCGCAGCGGTGGGCGTGGCCATGCAGCGGCTGATACGCAAGGCCCAGAGCACCCTGTGCTGGACGGAAAAGGGCCCCAACGTGCTGGTGGTGGCCCCGCCGCCCATCGGAGAGGGCTTTTTCGACCCGGCCATGGGCGAGGGCTGCCGGGAGCGCACCCTGGGCATGGCCGCCGCCTTCCAGCAGGCCGCCGAGCTCACCGGGGCCCACTTCATGGACGCGGAGGCGTGCGAATTCAACCCCATCGACCACATGCACCTGACCCGAAAGGGCCACAGCCAGCTGGCCCACATGCTGGCCGAGCTTATCCCCTCGCTGGTATAACAGCAAAAAAAGCACCCCTCTCCCGTGGGAGAGGGGCTTATATTATGTAAACTTATCATCTTGCCGCGTCCACGAAAGCGGCGAATATCATTTGGCTGGCCTGATCGGTGCGGAAGGAGAACTCCGGGTGCCACTGCACCGCCCAGACGAGGCGCTTTCCCGGCATGTACGCGGCCTCCGTGAGCCCGTCCGGGGCTGTGGCCATAACGGAGAGGCAGCCCGCCAGCGTTCGCACCCCCTGGTGATGACAGCTGTTGACGCCGATCTGCTCCCGCCCCAGCAGTTGGCGCAGAGGCGTGTCCGGGACCAGGTCCACGGTGTGGGCCACGGCGTCGTAGGGCGGCTTCATCCGGTGGGTCACGTCCGACGGCATTTGGCCGGGGATGTCCTGCCACAGGTCCCCGCCCAGGGCGGCGTTGAGAAACTGGATGCCCCGGCAGATGCCCAGAAGGGGCTTGTCCAGCGCCAGCACCCGCTCCAGCAGGGCCGTCTCCATCCGGTCCCGTTCCGGGCTGACCTCCTCCAGGCCGGAAAGAGGGCTCTGGCCGTACAGCGCCGGGTCCACGTCCTGGCCGCCTGTGAACAGAAATGCGTCGCACAGCGCCGCCAGTCGGTCCAGGTCCTGCCCGTCCTCTGTCAGCGGCAGCATCACCGGCAGGCCGCCGGCCTGCGCCACCCCGTCCATGTATCCGGGCAGCATCCACAGGCTGTCCCGCCCTATGTCCACCAGCGGCACCACGCCGATGAGCGGCTTTTTCATAGCGTGTCCTCCCAAAAAAGAAGGCAATGGGGCCTTGCAAAAGACTCCATTGCCTTTTTGTATGTGGTTTTTGCCTTACTTGGCAGCCTTGGCGGCACGGATGGCCTCCGTCAGCATCGGCGTCACCTTGAACAGGTCACCGCAGATGCCGTAGTCCGCGATCTCGAAGATCGG
>CANPXW010000055.1 GCA_947587025.1 uncultured Oscillospiraceae bacterium | reverse complement strand
AAGGACGAGCTGAGCCTGGCGGAGAACTTTCTGCGCATGGCCCGCAAGGACAAGAGCTACACCCCCCTGGAGGCCCGCATCCTGGACCTGATGCTCATCCTCCACGCCGAGCACGGCGGCGGCAACAACTCCACCTTCGTCTGCCGGGCCATGTCCTCCTCCGGCACGGACACCTACGCCGCCATCGCCGGCGCCATCGGCTCGCTGAAAGGCCCGCTCCACGGCGGCGCCAACGCCAAGGTGCGCCAGATGCTCGCGGCCATCACCCAGCGGGTGGACGCGGACAGCTCCGACGACGCCATCCGGGCCTGCCTTGCGGACGTGCTGGCCGGGCGGCTGGGCGACGGCTCCGGAAAGCTCTACGGCCTGGGCCACGCGGTGTACACCCTGTCCGACCCCCGTGCGGTGGTCATCAAGCGCTACGCCGGGGCTCTGGCCAAGGAGAAGGGCCGCCAGGCGGAGATGGACCTAATGGAGCGCATCGAGCGCATCGGCATCGAGCTGGTGAGCGAGAAAAAGGGCGCCTGCTGCGCCAACGTGGACTTCTACTCCGGGTTCGTGTATGACATGCTGGGCATCCACCCGGAGCTGTACACCCCCCTGTTCGCCGTGGCCCGCATCGCCGGCTGGTGCGCCCACCGGATGGAGGAGGTGCTCACCGGCAACCGCATCATGCGCCCGGCCTACCGGGCCGTCACCGAGCCGGGAGGCTACGTTCCCATGCCCCAGCGGCCGTGAGAGGCCATCTCCGCCAAGGACTGATTTCCCCTCTGACGCAAACAGCGCCGCATCTGCGGCGCTGTTTTCTTATTGCTTTTCCTGCCCTGCCGCGCTACAATAGCAGTATCAAACCTAACGACAAGGAGCGTTTTTGTTATGATGAAAGACTTTGGCGTCAAGCCCTGGCTGTACCCCATGCCCACCTACATGATCGCCACCTACAACGAGGACGGCTCGGTGGACGCGATGATGATGGCCTGGGGCGGCATCTGCGCGGAGGACATGGTGGCCCTGAACCTGGAGACGGACCACAAGACCGTGGCCAACCTGCGTGCCCGTGGTGCGTTCACCCTGTCCGTGCCCGGCACGGACACCCTGGCCCAGTCCGACTACATGGGCATCGTCTCCGGCAACGAGGCCCCCGACAAGTTCGCCCGCACCGGCCTGCACGCCGTCAAGAGCACGCGGGTGGACGCGCCCGTCATCACCGAGTACCCCCTGACCCTGGAGTGCACCGTGGAGCGGTTCGAGGACGAGCCCTACGGCCTGCGGGTGCTGGGCCGCATCGTCAATGTGATGGCCGACGAGAAGGTGCTGGATGAGCTGGGCCGCGTGGACGCGGGCAAGCTGAACGCCTTCGCCTTCGACCAGATGCGCAACGGCTACTACGCCTGCACCGAAAAGGTGGGCCAGGCCTGGAACTCCGGCGCGGGATACATCCAGAAATAAACCACAGGAGGGCGTTTTTATGGAGAAAGTATACCAGTTTTTGAAGGACGCGGGGACATACTACCTGGCCACCGCAGAGGGGGACCAGCCCAGGGTGCGGCCCTTCGGCACCGTGCATGTTTTTGAGGGGAAGCTGTACATCCAGACGGGAAAGAAAAAGGACGTGTCAAAGCAGCTGGCCGCCAACCCCAAGGCGGAGATATGCGCCTTCAAGGACGGCGTGTGGCTGCGGGTGGCCGGCAAGCTCATCGAGGACGACCGTGTGGAGGCCCGCAAGTCCATGCTGGACGCCTATCCAGACCTGCGCGCCATGTACGACGAGAACGACGGCAACACCCAGGTGCTCTATTTCCAGGACGCCGTCGCCACCTTCAGCAGCTTCACCGCGCCGGCTGAGACGGTGCGGTTCTGAAAAACGCATAGCAATGGCCGGGGGCAAAAACTCCCGGCCCGTTTTCATTTTACATCACCAGCGCGGCTTTCAGCGTCCGCAGGGACGATATATGCCCCGCCAGCATGGGCATGGTCATGTCCTCCATCTCCAGGGACACCACGTCGTCGTACCCGCCCATGCGGGCCACGGAGAAGAACTCCTGCCACCACTGCACCCCGTGCCCCGCGCCCACAGCCACGTAGTTCCAGCTCCGCTGGCGGAATGCGTCGATGGGCTTGGTGTCCAGCATGCCGTTGGGCCCGGCCATGCGTCTTTCCGGCCGGGAGTCCTTGCCGTGGATGTGGTACAGCGCCCCGGCCTCGGTCAGCACCCGGGCCGCCTCGATGGGGTCGCCGCCCATCCAGAACAGGTGGGACGGGTCCAGGTTCATCCCCACCATGGGGCCCACCGCCTCCCGCAGCCGCAGCAGCGTCTCCGGGTTGTATACCAGCTGCATGCCGTGGTTCTCCAGGGCGATGCGCTCGATGCCGCAGTCCGCGGCCAGCTTCACCAGCCTGCGCCAGACGGGGATGGCCACGGCGTTCCACTGGTAGTCCAATATCTCCTGGGTCTCCGGCGGCCAGGAGGTGGTGATCCATGTGGGCGTTCTGTCCCCCAGACGGCCGGCAGGCAGCCCGCTCATCATCACGATCTTCTTTACGCCCAGCTTCTCCGCCAGCCGGAAGGTCTTTTCCGTCACCGCCATATCATGCTCATAGGCCAGGGGGTTGCCCGAGCAGTTGAGCGCACAAAGCTCCAGGCCACGGCGCTTGATCGCGCCCAGCCACCGGGCCCGGTCTGTCTCCGAGGCCAGCAGACCGTCCAGGTCGATGTGGGGCGCGGCGGACCAGTTGCCGGTGCCTATCTCCACCCCCTGCACCCCCTGTTCGGCGCAGAAGTCCAGCATGTCCTCAAAGGGCATGTCCAGCGTGCATGTCTTGACCGCCAGCTTCATGGCAAAACCTCCTTATTATTGTTGGAGCCATTATACTACGCCCACGGGGAGCGGGCAAGGATTATATTTATGTAAACTATATTATGTAGACTTTCCATATTCCCGCTGCAGCTTTTCCAATATGGCCGTGTCCGCAGGGCAGAAGTCGTATTGGGGTATCTCTTCCGGGGTGATCCAGGCCAGGGCCACGTGCTCCAGCATCCTCGGCTCCCCGGCGGCGACGGCGTGCAGCAGCGTCAGGTGCACTGTGATGTCCGGGTAGGCGTGGGTCACCTCCATGAACGGTTCCCCCACGGCAAGCTCTATGTCCAGCTCCTCCCGGCACTCCCGGGCCAGGGCCTCGGCCTTCGTCTCCCCCGGCTCCACCTTGCCGCCCACGAACTCCCACAGCAGCCCCCGGGCCTTGTGGGGCGGGCGCTGGCAGATGAGGAACCGCCCTTGCCTCCATATGAGCGCCGCCACGACTTCCACCATATCCCATACCTCCCGGCTGTTCTGGGTCCAGTATAGCACACCGGCGGTTGAAAATCACGTCTGCGGGAGATATAATGCGGATGATAACATAGATCCGAGGTGTTCCATGGCCCATCCCGAATACAGTCCCGACGCCATCCAGGTCCGTGGCGCGAGAGTGCACAATCTGAAAAACATCGACGTGGACGTGCCGCTGCGCAAGATCGTGGGCGTGGCGGGGGTGTCCGGCTCTGGCAAGAGCTCCCTGGCGCTGGGGGTGCTGTACGCCGAGGGCTCCCGGCGGTATCTGGAGAGCCTGAGCACCTACACCCGCCGGCGGATGACCCAGGCCGCAGCGGCCCAGGTGGACGAGGTGCGCTACATCCCCGCAGCGCTGGCGCTGCACCAGCGGCCGGGCGTGCCCGGCATCCGCAGCACCTTCGGCACCTCCACGGAGCTTTTAAATTCCCTGCGGCTGATGTTCTCCCGGCTGGCCAGCCACCGCTGCCCCAACGGCCACTACCTGGAGCCCACCCTGGACGTGGCGGCGGAAAAGCCCATATACTGCCCGGTGTGCGGCGAGCGGGTACAGGCCCCCGGCGCGGAGATGCTGGCCTTCAACAGCCAGGGGGCGTGCCCCACCTGCGGCGGCACCGGCGTGGTGCGCACGGTGGACCGGTCCACATTGGTGCCGGACGAGAGCCTCACCATCGACCAGGGGGCGGTGGCTCCCTGGAACAGCCTGATGTGGTCGCTGATGACCGACGTGTGCCGGGCCATGGGCGTACGCACAGACGTGCCCTTCTCCCAGCTCACCGAGCATGAGCGGGACATCGTGTTCAACGGCCCGGCGGAGAAAAAGCACATCCTCTACCGCTCCAGGAGCACCGAGGAGTTCGCGGAGCTGGATTTCACCTACTTCAACGCGGTGTACACCGTGGAGAACGCCCTTTCCAAGGTGAAGGACGAAAAGGGCATGAAGCGGGTGGAGAAGTTCCTGCGGCAGGACGTGTGCCCGGACTGCGGCGGCACACGCCTGTCCGAGGCGGCCAGAGCGCCCCGGCTGCGGGGCATATCCCTGGCCGACGCCTGCAAAATGACCCTCTCGGAGCTGATAGAGTGGGTCCGGGGCGTGCCGGCGTCCCTGCCGGAGCCGATGCGCCCCATGGCGGAGAGCATATGCGCCGCATTCCAGAACACCGCCCGGCGGCTGGTGGACCTGGGCCTGGCCTACCTCACCCTGGACCGGGCGGCCTCCACCCTCTCCACCGGGGAGCGGCAGCGCGCCCAGCTGGCCCGTGCGGTGCGCAACCGGAGCACCGGGGTGCTGTACGTGCTGGACGAGCCCTCCATCGGGCTGCATCCGGCCAACCTGGAGGGGCTGACCGGGGTGCTGGACGACCTGGCGGCGGACGGCAACTCCGTGGTGCTGGTGGACCACGATGTGAACGTGCTCTCCCACGCGGACTGGCTCATCGAGCTGGGTCCCGGCGCGGGGGCAGACGGCGGCCGGGTGCTGGCCCAAGGGACCGTGCCCCAGCTCATCGCTGACCCGGCGTCCAGGATCGGGCCCTATCTGGCCCCGGACGCGGCGGTCAAGCTGCGGGCGCGCGTCCCGGCGGAGCACATCTTCGACCGGGGCGCCATCCAGCTGGCCACCGGCCCCATCCACACGGTGCAGCCGCTGACGGTCCGCTTCCCCATCGGCCGGCTGACGGCGGTGACGGGCCTGTCCGGCTCCGGCAAGACCACCCTGGTGCTGGAGAGCCTCATCCCGGCCCTGGCGGCCTCCATCGCCGGCCAGAGCCTGCCGGGGCACGTGCGCGCCATCGACGCGCCCGGCATCCGCCAGGCCAAGCTCATCGACGCCACCCCCATCGGCGTGAACGTGCGCTCCACTGTGGCCACCTACGCGGACGTGCACGACGAGCTGCGCAAGGTGTTCGCCCGCACGGCGGACGCCAGGGCGGCCGGCTGCAAGGCGGGGGACTTTTCCTATAACACCGGCTCTCTGCGCTGTCCCACCTGCGACGGTACGGGCAGCATCAGCCTGGACGTGCAGTTTTTGCCGGACGTGGACATCCCCTGCCCCGACTGCGGGGGCAGCCGCTACGGCCGCCGTGCCTTCGATATTTTCCGGGAGCGGAAGGACGGGGCGCGCCACAGTCTGCCGGCGCTGATGGCCATGAGCGTGGACGAGGCGCTGACCGCCTGCGATGATTTGAAGACGGTGCGTGCCCGGCTGGGGCTGCTGCATGACGTGGGGCTGGGGTATCTGACCCTGGGAGAGGCCACGCCGGGGCTGTCCGGCGGCGAGGCCCAGCGGCTGAAGCTGGCCAGCGAGATGGGCCGGAGCCAGTCTGACGCCCTGTTCGTGTTCGACGAGCCCACCATCGGCCTGCACCCGCTGGATGTGGCCAGCCTGATGGGGGTGTTCCAGGCCCTTATCGACCAGGGGGCCACGGTGGTCGTCATCGAGCACGACCTGGACCTTATCCGAAACGCCGACTACGTGGTGGACCTAGGCCCCGGCGGCGGCGCGGAGGGCGGCCGCATCGTGGCGGCGGGCACCCCGGAGCAGATAAAGGAAAACCCCGCCAGCATCACGGGACGGTATTTATAAACGGAAGGACCTGCAACAGGTGTTGCAGGTCCTTATCATCTCTTGCCCACAAAAGGCACGCCTGCCTTTTGTGGAGAGGAGGAGCGCAGGAGCGGGCGGATGCTGCCGGCTCTGCCGGCAGCGGAGCTTAGCGACTACTGCGACGACGACGCTGCTTCATTGGCAGTTTCTTCAAATCCCGCCAGGGCCTCGGCAACGTCCGCCCCCTGGCCCACCTGCTGGAGCATGTTCCACCAGGCGGTGCGGGCGTCCGCCCAGCCGGGGGTGACCTGGTAATAGTCCCCCAGATACTGCTGGAAGGCGCCGTACTCGATCATCAGCTGGTCGTTGGCGTAGATGTCCGGCATGTCCCGCACGGGCCAATAGGTGGAGGCCAGCACCGCGCGGGTATACTGGCTGTCCTCGCCGGTCATGAAGCGGATGAAGGTCTTGGCGGCCTCCGTGCGGGCCTGGTCCCCGCTGTCGAAGACGCCAAAGCCCCAGATACCCCCCTGCAGATTCACGTCCCCGTCGTCGGTGGGGAAGGCCATGGGGAAGATGTCAAAATCCAGGTCCGGATTGGACACGGTCTGGCTGACCTCCTGGAACACGTTCCAGCAGAAGGCCATGGCCAGCTTGCCGGAGACAAACTGCTCGATCTCGCCCGACCCGACGATGTCCGCATCGAAGCGGATGCCGTCCATGCCCGCCAGCAGCTCCAGGGCCCTGACGTTCTCCGGGCTGTTCACGGTGTAGCGGGTGTGGTCCGGGTCGGTGAAGGAGCCGCTGTAGAGGTTGTTCACCAGCGCGCGGGTGCCCTGGTCGCCGCCCTGGCCCCCGCAGTAGACGGCGGCCACCTCCTCCATGCCGTAGTCGTGTAGCGCCTGCACCGCGGCGATGAAGCCGTCGGTGGTCCAGGTGTGGGTCTGCTCGTCCACGTACTGCCAGGCCCCGGCGGCCTCGAACAGGTCCCGGTTGATGGCCATGCAGTGGGTGGTCATGCACAGCGGATAGATATAGTAGTCTCCCGCGGCGTCATGGCAGGCCACACGCACCGAGTCGTAGACCGCCTCGGCGGCCGGCTCCTGCCACAGATCGTTCAGCGGCGCCATCAGGCCCCGCGCGGCCCAGTTGGCCACCAGCCGCTCCGGCCCCTCCAGCACCAGGTCCGGCAGGTTCCCGTCGGCGGCAGCCTGCTCTATATCGGCATCGCCCTGCTCATAGGTGAGCGCCTTGGCCGACACCCGGATATCCGGGTTCTCCCGGTTGAAGGCGGCGATCAGCGAGGAGAGGGTGCCGCTGCTGCCCCAGCCGCCCACCGGATAGGTCCACAGCGTCAGCTCCACGGGGCCGGCGGCCCCTGCGCTCTCCTGGGCGGGCTCCGGCGTACCGCCGGTCTGCCCCCCGCCGCAGGCGCTCAGCGTCAGCAGCAGCGCTGCCAGCAGCAGCGCGAACGCTCTTTTCATCTTCACACATCCCCCTTTATCCATCACGCGCCCCCGCCAATGTACTTTTCCAGCAGGCGGGTGATCTCATCCACGTCGATGGGCTTGGCCACATGGGCGTTCATACCGCAGTCCAGGCACCGCTTCACGTCGTCGGAAAAGGCGTCCGCGCTCATGGCGATGATGGGCACCGAGGCCGCGTCGGGCCGGTCCATGGCCCGGATGGTCCGGGTGGCCTCGTAGCCGTTCATCACCGGCATGCGGATGTCCATGAGGATGGCGTCGTACCATCCCGGCGCGCTGGCCTGGAACTTGTCGGCGCAGACCTGGCCGTTCTCCGCCCGCTCCATCACCAGGCCCGCCTCGCTCAGCAGCTCCTCAGCGATCTCCCAGTTGAGGTCGTTGTCCTCCGCCAGCAGCACCCGCCTGCCCGTCAGCAGCGCGGACCGGTCCTCCTGATCGGCCGGCACGGCGCTGTCCAGGTCGCAGAAGCTCTTCAGCCCGTAGTAGAGGTTAGAGCGGAACAGGGGCTTGGCGATGGCGCCGGCGATGCCGGCCTGCCGGGCCGATTCCTCCAGCTCGCTCCAATCGGCGGCGGTGATGAGCAGCAGCGTGGACTGTCCGCCCGCCTGGCGGATGGACCGGGCCGTCTTGATGCCGTCCATGCCCGGCAGCTGCCAGTCCAGCAGGACCACCCGGTAGTCGTCCTCCCGGCCAAGGTGCTGACGGACCAGCTCCAGGGCCTGCTCCCCGTCCAGGACCCACTGCACCTGGCAGCCCAGGCCCTCCAGCGTGGCCGCCGCGCTGCGGCACATCAGCTCGTCGTCGTCCACCACCAGCACCCGCCAGGGCGGCAGGGCCATCTCGTCCTCCCGGACAGGGGCCTTTTCCAGGTCCAGCGTCACGTGGAACTCCGTCCCCTTGTCCAGCTCGCTCTGCACCTCGATGGTGCCGCCCATGGCGTCGATGATGTACTTGGTGATGGCCATGCCCAGGCCGGAGCCCTCGGTCTTCTGTACCCGCTGGCTGTCCTCCCGGGAGAAAGAGTCGAAGATACGCTGCTGGAATTCCGGCGTCATGCCGATGCCGTTGTCCTTCACCCGCAGATGCACGCGGGTCCACGCCTCCCCTCTGGGCGACGGCTCCTGACCGCAAAACACCTGGATGCAGCCGCCCTCCGGGGTGAATTTGATGGCGTTGCCCACCAGGTTGAGCAGCACCTGGCTCAGACGCACGCTGTCGCAGTACACGTTCTCGTCGCATATCTGGCCGACGTACACGTCGAAGCGCTGGCTCTTGGCGTTGGCCTGGCTCTGGACGATGTGCGCCACGCTCTGCAGGGACTCCTGCAGGGACACCTGCTCCATGTGCAGGGTCAGCTTGCCGCTCTCTATCTTGGACATATCCAGGATGTCGTTTATCAGCCCCAGCAGATGCCGGCTGGACAGGGCGATCTTCTTCAGGCAGTTCTGCACCTGGGAGATGTTGTCCAGATTGGCGCTGGCGATGGCCGTCATGCCCACGATGCCGTTCATGGGCGTGCGTATGTCGTGGCTCATGTTGGACAGAAATTCGCTCTTGGCCCGGTTGGCGTGCTCGGCGGCCAGACGGGCCTCCTCCAACTCCCGGACATGCCGCCGCTCCAGATGCAGATACCAGGAGAACACCGCCAGCAGCGCCAGCAGTATCACCAGGCAGCTGGACAGCGCCGCCAGGCCCCACTGCTGGCTCAGGGCGTTCACCGTCCTGTCCAGCTGGCCATAGGGCATGAACAGCAGCAGATACCAGTCGGAATATGGCAGGCTGGCGCAGTAAAGATACCGCCGCTCTCCCTCGATGACGAACTCGCCGCTGAAGCTCTTGCCCTCGGCCATGGTCTGCTCCAGTCTTTCCAGGTACTGCTCGGGGCTCATGTCCCCCACGCTGTCGTACCGGTCCCGGACCCGCTGGAAGTAGCTCTCATCCGTCACGTCGCTGTCCCGGACGATGAAGCTGCCCTCCGGGTCGATGATGAAGTAATAGATCAGCGCGTCGTCCGCGTCCAGGGACAGGGTGTCGCTGATATAGGACGCCGGCAGGGCCGCCACCAGGGCCACGCTCTGGCCATCCTCCATGGGATAGGCGGCGGGGATGCCCATGAGCAGCAGCTCCTGGCCCAGCTCGTCCCGGCCGGTGGCCATGGTCTCCTCGCCGCCGATCATGGCGTCCACGAACCCATCACCGCCGCTGACGGTCATCTGGCTGCCGTAGAGCATCTCAAAGCTTCCGTCCGGCCTGCACAGGGCCAGGTGGTCGAAGCCGCGGGCACGGGCGTTGTAGCTGAGCGCCACCCGCGCCGAGGCCATATCCCTGGACGTATCCGGCGGCACCGAGTCCACCAGCGCACCCACCTGGCTCAGCCGCAGCTCGATGGTGGTGCCGAAGTGGGTGGCCGCCTGTTCGCTCATGCCCGCCATGTAGATGGAGCCCAGCTGGCCGATGGCCTCCGCGCCCCGGCGATTCATCCGCACGGCCATATAGGAGAAGACCAGCACGCACAGCAGGCTGATGCACACCAGGCTGACGATCAAAAACCGGGCTGTCCTGTTTTTCAACGGTCTTCCCCTCCTCTTTTGTCTTTATGCGCCTTCACGGCACAACAATATTAGCACATTTCTCAAAAAAGTGAAATACCTTGCGCGGGACACGGCGTTGCAAAAGCGATGTTTTTTCTGTATAATGCCTCTGTTATCCCCGAAAAAGGAGGACGACCCATGTACGAGATCGCCATCTGCGACGACGACGCCGGCTTTGCCGCGCAGCTGCGGGAGCAGCTGGCCGGGGCGATGCGGGACCGGGGCGTGCCCTGCGCGCTGACGGTGTATACGGACACCGGCTCTCTGCTGCGGGACGTGCGCCAGGGCCGGCAGTACGCGCTGCTGTTCCTGGACGTGGTGTTCTCCGAGACGGAGCAGGGCCTGCAGCTGGCCTCGGCGCTGCGGCAGGATCGCTACGCTGCGGACGTGGTCATCATGTCCGCCGACCCCGGCTACGCGCTGGACAGCTTCGACGTGCAGCCCCTGCACTACCTGGTCAAGCCCGTGCGTCCGGAGAAGCTGGACGCGGCGCTGGACCGGTTCCTGGCCAAAAACGCGCCCCGGACGCTGCGGCTGAGCACCTCACGGGGCGTGCTGTGCGTGCCTCTGGCGGAGATCCTCTACTTCGAGATATACGCCCACGAGATCGTCATCCATAAGCCCGGCGGCGAAAAAGAGCGCTGCGTGGGCACCCTCAAGCAGCTGGCGGACCTTTTGCCGCCCCGCGCCTTCGTGCGCCCACACCGCAGCTATATCGTCAATCTGGAGCACGTGTCCGAGATCGTCCGCTACCGCATCCGCCTGGACGGCGGGGACACGGTGCCCGTGAGCAAGAGCCTGTACCAGCAGGTCCAGCGCGCCTTCATCGAATACGCCGGCCGCCGGGTACTGGACTTCTGACGGAGGCCGTCACCCCAGGTGCAGGTTGCTCTGTACGGAGAACTCCCCCGGCCGGCGGTCCACCGCCAGGATGCTGCTGTACTTTTCCGCGATGCGCTCCATGGCCTCCAGGCCGTAGCCGTGCCGCCTGTCCTCCCGGTGCTGCCGTCTGTCTGTCCGCTCTCCCTGTTCGTCCGCCGCACTGTTGACGCAGCTGATGAACAGGGAGTTTTCATGCAGATGCATCCGCACCCGGATATACCGCTCCGAGCCCGGCTCCATCCGCCGGCATGCCTGCAGGGCGTTTTCCAGCATGTTGCTCAAAAACACGCTCAGCTCCTCGTCCGGGATGGGCAGCCGCTCCGGCAGGGACAGGCTGTGCTCCACGGCTATCCCCTCCGCGCTGGCCTGGTCCAGGCAGCTTCCGGCGATCGCGTCCACCAGCATGTTGGGACTGTACCGCCCGGCGGGCAGCTGCTCCAGCTGGCTGCTCACGGCGGCCACATACCGGCTCGCCCGCTCCGCGTCCCCATCCCGGAGGATGCCCGCCAGAGCGGTCATATGGTGGCGCATCTCGTGGCGGACGGCGTTGGTGGCCTCCTGGGCCCGCAGCATCCGCTCGTATCCCTCCAGGGTGAGACGGCTGCGCTCGGACAGCACGCTGATGGTCTCCCGCGCCCGGATGGTGCGCCGGACGAAGGACCACAGGAGCAGCAGCACCGCCATGACGGAGCAGATGTCCATCACGAAGTTCACGAAGGGCATGAAGCTGGGGTAGCCGTTCAGCTCGGACACCATCGAGCGCAGCAGCACCTGCACATAGTCGCGCAGGCTCCCCCCGCCCCACTGCCGGGCGCCGTATATGAGCTCGCCCGCCGCCACCGCCGCCGTCAGCAGCGCGGTAGACCTGGGGATGCGGGTGTCCTTCGACCGCCGCCAGCGGCGCACGTATTCCAGCAAAAAGGCTCCGCCGAACAGCAGGATGAGCAGATACGCCCCCAGCCCGCCATAGCTCAGGCTCATGAACACCTCGCCCCGGCGGACCGCCCGGTACATCACCGCCGCCTCGTACAGCGCCCAGGCGGCCGCCGACGCCGAGAGGAATATCCGCTTGCCGCCGGTGAAGCGCAGCGCCAGATACAGGAACAGGGGCGCTATATACAGGTCCGTGAAAAACGACAGGTTCATCCGCTCATACAGCACGCTCAGCGTGCCCGCCGTGGAGTTGTAGGCCTTGTCCAGGAACAGCAGCAGAAAATACAGCGCCAGCAGCACCATGGGCCAGTCCGGCCGGCCGCTCCGGGCGTCCAGGGCGAACACGGACAGCACCAGCAGCGTCAGCAGCGCGTACACCGTCAGCATGGCCGACTCCGGCACCGACGCGGTCACTTCCGAGGCATACCGCATCTGGTCGATGTACAGCTTGGGGTAGGGCGGGACCGGGTCCTGCCGGGGCTGGGCGTAATAGACGTTGATGGTCAGCGTCCTGCCCAGATAATCCTCCGGCATCGTCACCGCCACGCTCCGGTACTCCGGCAGCATGGCCTGCCTGTCCCGCTCCGTCAGGACCAGAAAGCCGTTCTCATCCCGCTGGCCGCCCTGCACGTCGGCGGCCAGCAGCTGCCCGTCCAGCAGCACCTCCACGCGGCTGTCGTAGGGCTCCAGCTCCAGGATCGGGTAGGCCGCATCGTTATCGTTGACGCTCAGCCGCTCGGTCATGGTCCGGCTCATGCGTATCGCCTGGATGTCCCCGCCGGGCAGGACGGCGGTCCACTCGTCCGCAAATCCCGGCTCCACCGGCAGCAGCTCGCCGTCCTGCAGGATCTCATAGCGCCAGCCGCTGCGCTCCTTGGCGCTGTCCCACAGATAGATCTCATACAGCTCCGTGCTGTCCAGCATGGAGAACACGGCCAGCAAAAACGCGGCCGTCAGCGCCGTCAGCGCCAGGGCCGCCCAAAACGGTCCGCGCCGTCGTTCCTCTTTCATGACCGTCCCTCCCTCTTCGCCTCGGCGGTGAGCGTTCCTTCTGTCAGTATCGCAGATTTTGAAGGAAAAAGCCAGCTATTTTCATGAATCGCCGTTCCCGGCGCGTGAACGGCCCATAAAACAAAAACAGGCAGCGCCCGAGGGCGCTGCCTGTAATGGTCTTTTTCAGAAGCGGTCGTCCCGCATACGGCGGTTTTGCTGGGGCCGGCCCCACTTCACACGGGGCTCCCTGTGGGCGAGGATGCGCTGGATGTTGTTGGTGTGCCGCCAGATGATGATCAGGGCGGTGAACAGCGCCAGGCCGCCGGCCAAAAAGCGCAGATTCTCCGCCGGGGTGAACAGGAACACGGCGATGGCGCCCACAGTGCAGGCGCTCATGCTGGCCAGGGATACATACTGGGAGAAGGCCACCGCGATGACGAACACGCCCGTGGCCACCAGGCCCACCCGCCAGTCCGTCAGCCACAGGGTGGTCATGCAGCACATCACGCCCTTGCCGCCCCGGAACTGGTACTGGATGGGGAAGATGTGCCCCAGCACAACGCACAGTCCGGCGAACAGCTTGCCCACCGGCACATACAGCCCGTTCTTGTTCACGATCAGCATCAGCAGGCCGCCCGCCAGCACGGCGATGGCGGTCTTGAGGATGTCCACCGCTATCACGGCCGGCGCCCACTTGCCGCCGAACACCCGGACGAAGTTGGTGTATCCGGCGTTGCCGGAGCCGTACTTGCGGATGTCCTTGTGGAAGACGAAGCGGCTGAGGAGCATGGCTCCATTCAGGGCTCCCAGGCCATAGGACAGGATCGCGATGACGATGAAGAGCAGCGGTATCATTCGTTTTCTCCTTTCTGACGTATCGTCAGCCGGATGGGGGTGCCCTCCAGACCGAAGGCCGCCCGGATGCGGTTCTCGATGTATCTCTGATAGGAAAAGTGGAAAAGCTCCCGACTGTTACAGAAGATGACGAACTGGGGCGGCTTGACGCCGGTCTGGGTCATGTAGTAGACCTTCAGCCGGCGGCCCTTGTCCGTGGGGGGCTGCTGGCGGGCCTGGGCGTCGGCCAGCAGATCGTTCAGCCGCCCGGTGGATATGCGCATGGACGCCTGCTCGTTGGCGGCGTTTATCATATTAAATATACGCTCAGTTCGCTGTCCCGTCAAGCAGGAGATGAAAATGACCGGCGCATAATCCATAAAACTGAGCGCCTGCTTCACCTGACGGCGCATCTGCTCCATGGTATTGGTCTGCTTTTCGACCAGGTCCCACTTGTTGACCACGATGACGCTGGCCTTGCCCGCCTCGTGGGCCAGGCCGGCGATCTTGGTGTCCTGCTCGGTGACGCCCTCCCGGGCGTCGATCATGATAAGGCACACGTCGCTGCGCTCCACCGCCAGCTGGGCCCGCATGACGGAGAACCGCTCCACCCGGTCGTTGACCCTGGACTTGCGCCGGATGCCGGCGGTGTCGATGAACAGATAGCTGCCGTATCCGTTGTCCACGGGGGTGTCCACTGCGTCACGGGTGGTGCCTGGCATGTCCGCCACGATCACCCGCTTCTCGCCCAGGATGGCGTTGATGAGCGAGCTCTTGCCCACGTTGGGCTTGCCGATGACCGCCACGTGGACGCGGCCGTCGTCGGCATGCTCCTCCTCCGCCGGAGGGAAGTGGGCCACGCAGGCGTCCAGCATATCGCCGGTGCCGTGGCCGTGGACGGCGGACACGGCGATGGGGTCCCCCAGGCCCAGGTTATAAAACTCGTAGATGCCCGGGTCGTTGGGGCCGATGGAGTCCATCTTGTTCACCGCCAGCACCACGGGCTTGCCGCTGCGCTGGAGCATCCCGGCCACATCCTGGTCTGCGGCGGTGATGCCGGTGCCGATCTCCGTCACCATGACGATCACGTCCGCGCTGTCGATGGCCAGCATGGCCTGCTC
>CANPXW010000054.1 GCA_947587025.1 uncultured Oscillospiraceae bacterium | reverse complement strand
CCATTGAGAACTGCACGAGCGCTGTCTCTGTCACCTCCACCAATTCCGGCGCTGGCAGAGCAACATACGCAGGCGGCATCGCGGGACTGAACTCTAGCGGCACGATCCAAAACTGCTCCGATACAGGGGAGGCCATCGGCAGCAAGTACAGTGGCGGCATTACAGGCCTTTACACAAAATGGACAGGGGAGAACTGTTATTACCTGGACACCATCCAGTTCTGGGGCGGCCTGGGGGAGGCAAAGACGGCGGAGCAGTTTGCCTCCGGCCAGGTGGCATGGCTGCTGCAAAACGGGCAGGAGACCCAGGTCTGGGGCCAGCAGCTTCCGGGCGATAGCTATCCTGTTTTGACCGGGGACACATCAAATCGGGTGCATAAGGTCACGTTCCAGACGGACGAGGCCCCCGTCTATGCCGTGGAATATGTCAATACCGGCCAGACCGTCACCCTGCCGGGCGATCCACCAAAAAACGATGGCGATACCTTTTACGGGTGGTCTACGGCCCAGGGGGCGGATGGAGTGCAATTCGATCCCTTACAGCCCATCACAGAGGATAAGATCATCTACGCCGTAGACTGGGAGAATTTCACCGCAGACAGCGGACAGATCGAATTTGCCTCTGTCCACGGGATCGGAAAGACCGAGGACCTGTCCAAACATATACATTACGCTTCCGGCACCGCTGCGGCGGGGAAATTCACCTATACCGTCACAAGCGGGAACGACGGGCTGAACGCTTCCGTCGAGGGGGATACCCTGACCGTCCCGGCAGAGGCGGACACGGGGGCGTATACCCTGACCGTAACGGTCAAGGATAAACAGGCGGACAATCCCCTGTTGAAAGACAAAAACGTCCCGTCGGCGACGCTCGCCATCCGGGTGATCGTTGCCCCGGCAGAGCTGGAGCTGACAATCCCCGCCATCACCATCACATACGGGGACCCGCTGACAAATGGCCTGCTTCTCGACAGCGAGGCGAAGATCAAGGATACCGGCATCACCGTAGAGGGCGCGTTCACCTGGGCCGTGCAGGGCGTTGTTCCCACCGTTCCCGACAGCGGCGTCACTGCCTACAAGGTGGTGTTCACCCCCACCGTGGACAAGGCGGAGAACTTCGTCGAGGCCAGCCTCGCCAGGTCGATCACCGTCACCGTGAACAAGGCCCCGTCCTCCGGGGCTGTGGAAGGGAAAACGGGCCTCGCCTATTCCGGCAGGCCCCAGGCGCTGGTGGAAGTGACGGAGCCCGCCGTGGGCGGCGCGTTCCAGTACAGCATGGCGGAGGCCGGGGGATACAGCGCGTCTATCCCCACCGGCACCAACGCGGGGGACTACACTGTGTGGTATAAGGTCGTCGGGGACGAGAACCACAGCGACACCGCGCCGCAGCAGCTCACCGTCGCCATCGCCAAAGGCGAGGGCAGAGGCGCCGTCACCATGGCGGACTATACCTGCATGGATAACAGCGTGGAGCCAGTGGTGAGCTCCGACACCAACGGCACGGAAAACGTGACGTATTCCTACAAACCCAAGGGCGCGGAGGACAGCGCGTACAGCGCTGAAAAGCCGCTGACCACCGGGTCCTACACCGTCAAGGCGGAGCTTTCGGAGAACGATAACTTCTATGCGCTGACCCTGACGGCGGACTTCAAGATCACCCACCAGTTCAACGCCGGCTGGGAACAGCAGGCGGACGGCTACCGCCACGACTGCCCCTGCGGCACGGGCCTGCTGCTGGAGGTGGACGCTCTCACCGAAGTACCTGCGGGGCTGAAAGACGTCCCGGAAGTGGACTCGGTGGAGAAGATCGAGAGGGTCTTTGAGCGGCAGGTGGATACCGGCGAGGACTACGCGGTCTATGACGTGAAGCTGGAGGTCCTCGTTGATGATGAATGGGTGGAGGTGTCGCCGGAGAACTTCCCGGCGGAGGGCGTGGCCGTCACCCTGCCCTACCCCGACGGCGCCGACTCTGCATACACGTTCACCGTGGTGCACATGTTCACCACGAATTTCGGCGGCCATGTCCCCGGCCAGACGGAGACGCTGGACGCCGCCAATGAGAGCGACGGCATCCGCTTCACGGTGATGAGCCTGTCCCCCATCTGCGTGGGCTGGAAGGCGCCGCCGGTCCCCACCGCCGCGCCGACAGCGTCCGGCGCGACGACATCCGTGCCGCCCACCGGCGACGACAGCCGCCCGGCGCTGTGGCTGGCGGTCATAGCCCTGTCCCTGACGGGTCTGGCCCTCATCCCGGCCATACATAAGAAAGGGTCCCGCCACAGGGGCCGGTGATCGCTCCCCTACCTTTTATCATCCGGTCTTCACGCCAAAGGGCTCCACTCATTCATGCAGATAGATCTTGATGTCCATCTTCAGCCAGGTCCCCCGCATGCTCTTTGCCGTGATGCGGCCGAACAGGACCTTCCCGGCGTCCATCAGCCGGGAGAAGATAAGATTGTCCTGCCGGGGGACATAGCCGACTTTGACCCCGTCCTGATTTTTGATCACGATCGCTTGCTTGTCATGGGGATTATCCGGCTCCCGGAAGAAATCGAGTTTGTCCCCAACATTCAGATACGGCTCCAGCTCCTCGATCCCGTCGATGAAGCTGGTCCCCGCGACATGGCTGTCAAACAGATAAATATCCCGTTCAAAGGGCTGCGGGACTGCCAAATTGCCGCCGGCGCCGTGCAGCAGACCGACAAGTCCGCCGCTGTCCGATTTAATGAGCTCACCCATCATCTCACCCCACGATCTCGTTTATTCTCGCTTTGTAATAAGCAACGGCCTGCTGGTATTGCTCCAAAAGCTCCTCCAGCTGCCTGCGGCACTCGTCCACTTTCTGCTCATCCTGCACGATCTCTTTTACCGTATAGGGGTATTCCGATTTTATCCTCACGATCCCCGCCTTGATGTCGTCAAGCAGCGCGTACAGCCGATCCCGCTCCTGGCGCAGCGTTCCCAAAGCATCCGGCGTCTCCTCCGGAAGTACAGGATCGCCGGCCATTTCGTCTATGATGCGAAGGGTATTCAGATCGCCGTTCTCATAGGCGCTGACCGCCTGAAGAAACAGCCGCTGCTTCTCCTCGGAAAGGTCCGGGTTCAGATCGGGATGGATCCTTTTCACGACGCGCCGGTAAAGCCGCTTCAATTCCTTGGTCTCCTGCTCGGTGAGAGCTTTCGCATGGCTGCGGTCAATGGCGTCGTTCATTTTGCCCAGCTGCTCTTCCAGCTTTTCCCGATACGCCGCGAACTCCTCGTCCAGGACCGCCTCTATCCACGCAAGATCAATCTTCTCCTGGCGGTTCCTCTTTGCCTGGATAAGCTCCAGCTTCCGCTTCATCCGCAGCATCGCGCACTGCGCCTCATATACCTTGTACTCCAGGGCGCCGAGCTTGAGCATATACAGCATCTCGATGTTTTTGCACTCTACATACAAAAGCTCGTCCCGCTCCTGCACAAGCATAGAAAGCTCCGTGCGCAGCTTCTCCACTTCGATCTTCAGTTGTTCAAACTCCGGGAAGTAAATGACTGAATCCATCTGCGCATCCCTCTTGATACATCCGATCTCGTCAGATCACGACCGTGACCGCTTGATCGAATTATACGTTATCGGCATTAAAAGAGCAATCAAAATCGCAGACGGCACAAACAGCAAAAATTTGGCTTTCATAATGGGCGCGGAATTGCAAAACATAATGCCGGACACGTGAGCAGGGCGGCGATGCGAGATGGCCTTGCGGCCGTTTCGGACAGCCGCCTCACAGCGTCCAATGCGACGGAAAGGAGTAACACTACAATGGCGAAGAGTTCCAACCAGCTCGTGAACCCCAATGCCCGCGAGGCCATGAACCGCTTCAAGATGGAGGCCGCCTCTGAGGTGGGCGTCAGCCTGAAGCAGGGCTACAACGGCGACCTGACCAGCCGTCAGGCCGGTTCCGTGGGCGGCCAGATGGTCAAAAAGATGATCGAGGCCTACGAGAACGGCATGAAGTAAGCTTTCTCCAAAAGGAGGACCTGCTGCAAGACATCGTTTTGCAGCAGGTCTTTTTGTTTGTGTCTGCGGCTGGGCTCACTGGCCCAGGTATGCCATGAAATTCTCCTTGTTCTCCTTCGCGGTGGTGGTGGGTCGGCCCAGGTCGTCCCGGGCGCCGATGGCGCACTTGACTTCGATCAGGCTCAGCTCGTCGCGTGCCTTAGCCGCCTGGAGCGCCTCGTCCAGCGCCTCGAAGCTCGCCACGCTCACGGCGTTGGGGTACCCGCAGCCCTTCGCGATCTGCACAAGGTCCACCTTCGACGCCACGGTGGGCATACCGCCCACGGTCTCGTGGGCGCCGTTGTTGATGACCACGTGCACCACATTTTTGGGGCTGTTGGCGCCCATCACCGCCATGGAGCCCATGTGCATCAGCACCGCGCCGTCCCCGTCGATGATCCAGATCTTCTTCTCCGGCTTGCGCAGGGCGATGCCCAGGGCGATGGAGGAGCTGTGGCCCATGGAGCCCACCGTGAGGAAATCATACCCGTGGGGCTGGCCGTTGGCCTGCCGTATCTCGAACAGCTCCCGGCTGGCCTTGCCGGTGGTGGACACGATAGGGTCGGTCCCGCTGACCGCCGTGATATGGCGGATGATGTCCTCCCGGCGCATGGCGTTGGCGTTTTCGTACTTCACCTTGCCGTCGTACTCCAGCGCGCCCTTGCGGATGACGAAGGCGCACTGCTTGCCCCTGGCCCACAGCTGCCGGTACTCCGACAGCTTGGCCTGCACCTCTTCCTCCGTGGTATCCTTGCCGATGACGAAGCTGGCGATGTCCATGTCATCCAGCAGCTTCACCGTCACCTCGCCCTGGTAGATGTGCTGGGGCTCGTCATGGATGCCCGGCTCGCCCCGCCAGCCCACGATGAAAAGGCAGGGGATGCCGTAGACCTTGTCGTTGAGCAGCGACGCCACGGGGTTGATGATATTGCCCTCGCCGGAGTTCTGCATGTACACCACGGGCACTTTTCCCGTGGCCAGGTGGTACCCTGCGGCCAGAGCGGCGGCGTTGCCCTCGTTGGCGGCGATCACATGGTGCTCGGAGATGCCGTAGGCGGCCATCAGATAATTGCACAGCGCCTTCAGCTGGCTGTCCGGCACGCCGGTGAAGAAATCCGCGCCGATCTGTTCTATGAGTTTCTCGACCTTCATCCTGTTCTCCCTGTCTGGTCCTTCACAGCTCGTCTATCAGCGTGATGATCTGCTTGATGGGCATCAGCCGGCTGTCCACTTCCTGTGCCCGGTGGTATTTGAGTATGTCCTCCGCCGTCTGCTGCATTGCGGGGAATGCGCTGCGCGTCAGCTGGTTGGCGTAGATGACGATATTCACCCCATGCGCGGCCAGCTCCGCCTCCGTCACCGAGTTGAACGACGAGGGCACTACCACGATCGGCGTGGTCTTGTTGTCAGCGCGGAACTTGTCGCAGAATTCCAGGATCTCCGCCGGGTCCTTCTTCCGGCTGTGGATCATGATGCCGTCCGCGCCGGCCGCCACATAGGCGTGCGCGCGCTCCAGCGCGTCCTCCATCCCCTGCTCCAGGATCAGGCTCTCTATCCGGGCGATGATCATAAAATCGTCCGTCAGCTGGACCTTTTTCCCGGCCCGGATCTTCTCGCAGAAGTGCTCGATCGTATCCTGGGTCTGCTTGACCTCCGTGCCGAACAGGGAATTCTTTTTCAGCCCGGTCTTGTCCTCGATGATGACCGCCGAGACGCCCATCCGCTCCAGAGAGCGCACATTGTAAACGAAGTGCTCCGTCAGACCGCCCGTATCGCCGTCGAAGATGATGGGCTTGGTGGTGACCTCCATGACGTCGTCGATGGTGCGGAAGCGGCTGGTCATGTCCACCAGCTCGATGTCCGGCTTGCCCTTGGCGGTAGAGTCGCACAGGGAGCTGATCCACATCGCGTCGTACTGGTCGTACTCCCCGTTGTGCTCCACCACCGTCTTCTCCGCGATCAGGCCCGTCAGGCCGCTGTGCACCTCGATGGTCTTCACGATCGGGCACAGCTCCAGCAGCCTTCTCAGACGGCGGCGCCTGTACTCCGGCATCGCCAGCTTTTCCTTCATCCGCGCGTCTATCCGCTTGACGTTCTCGTTGTATGTATAGGGCACGTCCACGATCTGGCCGCCGTACTCGCTCAGCAACCGCTCCACGTTGTCCCGGATCGCCTTGAGCGTACCCGACTTCCAGTTGTCCCCGTGGATCACATAGTCCGGGTGCAGCTGCGCGATCACGTCATCATAGTGGATGTCCTCCTGGACGATCACACGGCTGACGCCCTCCAGCGACTGGACCATCGCGAAGCGCTCGTCGAAGTCGATCGTGAAGAACCGGTTATAGCGGATCACCGCCTTGTCGCTCAACACGCCTACCACCACGTCGCCCAGCTTCTGAGCCTCCCGGATGATGTTCAGATGTCCCTCATGGATCACGTCCGTGCAAAAACACGTATATACCGTCTTGGCCATAACCGATGCGCTCCTTACTGCCTTTCTTTGATCTTCTGCATGATCATGCTGGAGGACACGCCCTTGGTGTACTCCGGCTCCACGATCTCGCCGCCCCACTCGGCCATCACCTTGATCGCCTTTTCCCGCACGGCCGCCAGCGGGCCCTCCCGCCAGTCGGTGCCGTGCACCATGTAACGGGGCTTGTACTTGCGCAGATTGTCCTCATAGTCCCGCGTCAGCTGGGGCACTACCTCGCTCACGCCCTTGATGTTCTCGATCACGATCTTCCTCTGCTCATAAGGCATGTAGGGCACGCGCTTGTACGACGCGATGGCCTCGTCCGTGAACAGGCCCACGATCACGCGGCCGTGCTCCGCTGCGATGCGGATGATATTGATGTGCCCGGGATGGACGATGTCCGCCGCCATGGGCACGTAGACCAGATCCTCCGCCATCACTGCGCCCTCTTTTCTACGCGCTGACGCACCAGCGTATCGTCGAACACGTATTCCGTGACATTGGAGCACTCCGGCATCAGGGGCTTTGCAGGCCGCAGGCAGCGGTGCACGCAGCCGTCGCACAGGGTCCCGCCCAGGTCGTCCTCCATGAACCGGCGGCGCATATCCTTCATCTTTTCGCCGTACCAGCCGTCCTTCAGCGACACCTTGTTCAGATCGGCCACGATCAGCATGTTCTCGTAGTCCGCGTTCTCGATCGACAGATAGCCCTCATAGGTCACCGAGATGGCGTCGAAGGGCAGATTGCACTTGCGCCGGGGCGCCTCGTCGCTCACGCAGCGCAGATACGTCTCGATCTCCGGCATGTAGCCGCCCTGGTTGTACACGTACTTGAACACCACCTGGTCGCACAGGTCCCCGAACAGCTCGTAGTACTTGTCCTTCATGTTCTCCGTGTACCGGGTCAGGATGCCGGTCACGTAGATCTTGAACGTCTTGCCCGTCTCCCGGCGATACTGGTTCAGGTACTTCAGGTGCTCCACCACCTTGTCGAAATCGTCGCGGCCGTGGATGAACTTATACAGCTCCCTCTCCGGCGCGTTGATGGAGAACTTCAGGCTGTCCAGTCCCGCGTCGATCACGGCACGGATCTTCTCCGGCGTCGCCAGAGAGCCGTTGGACGTCAGATACACGTACGTATAGCCAATCTGCTTCGCCTTGGCGATGTACTCCGGCAGCTCCGGCACCAGAAACGGCTCGCCGGTGGCGTAGAAGCCCACCTCCCGGGTTCCCAGGTCGTACGCCTGCTGCAGTATGTCGAACGCCAGCGCCTTGTTGATCTTGCCCACCTTGCGCTGCATCTTCTGATGCGCGCAGAATATGCACTCATGGTTACACGCGTTGGACACTTCCATCAGGAAGTTCGTCTTCGGGAACGGCGGCTCCAGGCTGTACAGCTCGCTCCTGTCTGCGGTCTTCAGTCGCACACGCTCCTGCAGATCTACGTCCTTGCCCATTTGTTCGCTCATCGATAGTCCCTCCTGCAAATTATTGTTGATATGATGATATGATCAAAGATGATAGCCGAAATAGCTCTCGTCCAGCTTCACCAGATCGCCGATGGTGTCAACCTCCGTGATGTCGTCGGCATAGCAGTCCTTGGCCCGCAGTCGATAGCGGCCCTTGCTCCTGCCGAAGAGCACGTCGAACCAGAAGTGTTCCTTGCCGCCGTGGGAACGGACGAACGCCTCCAGGTCCGTTCTGCACCGGGCGCTGTCCTCCCCGTTCAGATAGGCGACGAATACCGCCCTGTAGCAGCGCTCTCCCCCCCTGGTAAAGGAGCCGATGGTGCTGCCGTCTACGGTGAAGCACCAGTCCTCCGTCTCCCTGGAGGACACGCCGAAGAAGCAGGAGCCGTACTCGTACTTGCGGATCACCCTCCGATTGTGCACGTACAGGTCCGCGTCGCATATGTACGCCCGGTCCAGCTTGTCTACCGCTGTATACAGGGAGGTGATGTTGCCCGACTGGTTGTACAGCGGGTTTTCCCGCAGCTGCACTGTGGGGTATTTCTCCCGCAGCGACGCGAACATCTCCGTCTTGTAGCCGGTGACGACGGTGATGTCCGTGATGTCCGCCGCCAAAAGCGCGTCCAGAAGCGTGTCGATGATCCGGACGCCCTTCACCGTCACCAGGGGCTTTGGCACGGACAGGGTCACCGGCGCCAGCCGCTCGCTGAAGCCAGCGGCCAGGATGATCGCCCGACGGACCCGGTATGGCTCCAGCGCGTCCAAGCCCGCCTGGGTGATGCCCAGTGTCCCGTCACCGCTCACGAAGCCGGCGGCGCGGAAGTCCCGCAGCAGCTTGTTCACGCTGCCCACCGAGGCGCCCAGCTCTTCCGCCAGCAGCCTCTGGGTATACTCGCCGGGACCGTTCTGCTCCAAAAAGGCGAGAAGTTCAAATCCCCATTTTGAGAGTTTCATTCTTCCGTCTCCTGGCGTTCAGTTTGAACATTTTTGTTCCAAAAATTGAATGCAAGCGTCATTATATCCGCCCCCGCTCTATTTGTCAAGGGCCCACAGGAAAAAGAGGCCGGCGGACCGGCCTCTTTTTTCTTATGCGGGGAACAATGCCTTTTTGATCTGGCCCACGGCGCTCTTCTCCAGCCGGGACACCTGGGCCTGGCTGATGCCGATGGCGGCGGCCACCTCCATTTGGGTGCGGCCGTCGAAAAAGCGCATGGACAGGATGCGCTTCTCCCGCTCGCCCAGCTTGTCCACCGCCTCGCTGAGGGCGATGCGCTCCAGCCAGGCAGCGTCGGTGTTCTTGCTGTCACCGATCTGGTCCATCACCGACACGCTCTCCCCCGCGTCGGAGTACACCGGCTCGAACAGGCTCACCGGGTCAGCGATGGCGTCCATGGCCATGACCACCTCGCTGGTCTCGATGCCCAGGGCCTTGGCCAGCTCGTCCACGCCGGGCTCCCGCTGGTGCTCGCTCAGGTACGCCTCCTTGGCCTGCATGACCCGGTAGGCGGTGTCCCGCAGGGACCGGCTGACCCGCAGGGCGCTGTTGTCCCGCAGATACCGCCGTATCTCTCCCGAAATCATGGGCACCGTTATCTAAAGTGGAAATGGGTCCCTGTTCCCAAGGGTTTGCGGGCTCGTTTTCACCTGTAGAACGCCGTCCAACGGTGGAAATTCGTAAAAAGAAGAAAGGCGGCGACAAAAAGCATGACGACTGCAAAGGCATTTCGACTGATCGTCCACTATCTGGATACCGTCGAGGGTCTCAGCGACAGCCTCCACCAGGCAAAAAACGTACTCGAAGATCTGCTGTCAGACTACCCCGGCAAGAAGTGGGACGACCGCTCCATCTGCGCGGCTGTGGAAGGCTTCATCGCGGACCATGGCAGACCGCCAACGACCAAGGAACTGGACGCCCTCCCCGAGCTTCCCAGCCACCGCTGCGTGGAGCTTGAATTTGACATGAAGGCGGCCCAATGGCTCCGGGAGAACTACCCCAGCAAGGACCAGCTGTGGTACAAATACCGCGACGAGGACCACACGCCGGCGGAATACCGGGCCGTGTTCGTCAGCGAGTATAACCGCACTCACCCCCATTCCTGTCTGGAATATAACCGCCAGCGTGACCCCCACTATCCCTCCTGGCAGTACACAGCCAAGATTCTGGGCTGCCGCCTCTGGAGCGAACTGATACATATGTGCCGGGATGAGCTGGACGTGCCCAAAAGCTGCGAACGTGTCTTCACGGTAGAATCCAGTATCCAGCTCATCTGCGGCCCATTGCATGATCAGCAGGTGTATCAAATACGGTAGAAGGACCGAACACAGATCAAAGCGGCGGAGTAGGTTATGTTCCGCCGCTTGTGTCTTATTACTACCTATTCGTTGTACTTATTGGATACCAAGTCTTCCATCATCTTCTCATACCGATGCAACACATCTTGCTCTTTAATAAGCATTTCGTATAGGTCAAAATAAACAAGCATCACGTTGCTAGATAAGTTCCTCTTTCCATCCTGATACTCACTATACCAATCATCAGCTACTGTGCTCAACATATCCGTAACCATATCTGCAATGGTTGAATCTTTTCCTCCAGTTGTTTTAGCCTTTATCCACGATTCTTTACAATTGTAGCAAATTGAAATCTCCACAAACTCTAAAAGGCATTTCTGGATTTTAGGAAAAAACGAAAAGTCCGTACTCCGTATTGTCGCTTCTATTTCATCCTTTAAGGCGAGTTCAGCTTCGACAAAGCAATTGATACTGGAATCTAGAAACCCTTCACTCATAAGGTTTGTATTTTTATATAAATCCTTCATATCCCTTAACATGAAGTCAGATCTCATCACAACATTTTTAAAGTCCCGTTTTTCCGTCGGTGTTGTCACGCAATAATAAAACAGCTTATATCGCTCTATGTACAGTTGAAGCACTCTGTTTGCCCTACAAATCTTTTCTCGCTCTATGCCCCTATCCTTCTTGTCCTGAATATGTTTGCCTATCTCGTCAATAAACCAAACAATAATCATAGCAGAGAACATTCCAATACTACAATCATAAACAATTTCTTTCACCAGGCTAAAATCTATGTGATTGTTAGATAATGATTTCCAGTCAATTTGGCTCTTTGAAACAATCGCAATAACACAGCTCAATGCAGTGAATATAACTTTCCACCAGAAAAAACTTTTTCTTCTACTCATCAGTAATTCTCCTTTCTTCTATATGTGATTATAATTATAGCATACATTTTATCGTATTGTCATCCTTTGTTGCATAAGCCGTAACACTTGGCCTCATAGAGGATTCATGCCTTCCCTAGCCGTCCACGTTTTTGTGGGCGGCTAAATTTATATCTAGGAGGAATAAACAATGTCAAAAGCAAGACCCGATGTAGCGTCCCTGCTGACCTCGCTGGACGACCTGTTCACCACCCAGGAGCAGCGGGACGAAGCCAAGCTGGAACCCGTTCTCGAGATCCCGCTGGACCAGATCAGCCCCTTTCCCGGCCACCCATTCAAAGTAAAGGCAGACGGGGACCTGTCGGCCCTCGCGGACAGCATCCGGGAGCACGGCGTGCTTGTGCCCGCACTGGTGCGGCCTCTGGACGACGGCTATCAGATGGTAGCCGGCCACCGGCGCATGGCCGCAGCGGAGCTGACGGGCGAGGAGACGCTCCCCTGTATCGTCCGCGACCTGACCGACGAGGAAGCGACCATCGTCATGGTGGACAGCAATCTCCAGCGGGAGAAGATACTGCCCAGCGAAAAGGCGTTCGCCTACAAAATGAAGCTGGACGCCATGAAACGGCAGGGCAAGCGGACCGATCTAATTTGTGCCCCAGTGGGCGAGAAGTTGACCAGCGTGGCAAAACTGAGCAAAAGCGAAGAGGACAGCGCCCGGCAGATACACCGCTATATCCGCCTGACCAGCCTCATCCCGGAGCTGCTGAAGCTGGTGGACGACGGCAAGATCGCCATGCGGCCCGCTGTGGAGCTGTCCTATCTCTCCCAGCGGGAACAGGCATCGCTCTATGAGACCATGGTGAGCGAGAACCGCACTCCCTCCAACGCCCAGGCCGTCAAGATGCACAAATTCTCCCAGGAGGGCCGCCTGTCCCCGGAGGTCATTCTCTCCATCATACGGGAAGAAAGAGGGGAGAAAAACAAGTATTTGAGCTTCTCCAAATCCCGTGTAGCCAGCTATTTCAAGCCGGATACACCCAATGAAGTGATAGAGGACACCATCGTCAAAGCCCTGGAATACTACCGAAGTTTACAGCGAAGGAAAGAGAGATAAGCAAAAGCGAAAAAGAAAATGCCCTACTCACAAGGGCGCACCATACCCATTGGCCCGTGACAGGTTTGCCGCCGTGCTCCCCCTCCCCACACCCCACCCCTGTTTACGGCCTGTACTACCCGAAAAAAGAAAACTTCCGGCGGTCCGCACATTTGCAGTTATTCTCCGTATGCTCTACAATGGAGCAAAAGGAGGGCATGAACATGAACGAGATCGGCTACACCATGGTGAACGGCTATCGCATCCCCAACCTGCTCCCCCACCAGGAGCCGGAGATCCACCTGGGCAAGTATGCTCTGCTGCGCCGGAGGTTTCTCATGCAGCACCGGCCAGGGACATTCACCAACCTGCTGACATCCGGCGGTCTGAATCCTCACCTGCTGCAGGTGGAACAGGAGGCCCGCGCCAGGATGGAGCGGCTCACCGCTGAGATGGCTAGCTCACAAGGCGTCACGGAGGAACTGAAAGCGGCGGACCAAATGCGCTGGGTGGGACTCATGAACAACATCCACAGCGCCGCCGAGGAAGTGGTTTTGAACGAACTCATTTACGTCTGAATCCTAAAGCTGGGAACGGGTCTCAAACCCGCTCCCGGCTTTGCGTATAGCCACAAAACCCTATAAAGCTGCACCGTTCCCCTTGCAAAGTGTTATCATATATGGTAACATGGCAAACAGAACAGACGCACGAGGGAACACCATGCACAGACAGGAGATCATCGCGCAGCTTGTGGCGGCACGGCTGGAAAAAGGCATATCGCAGGCGGAGCTGGCCCGGATGATCGGCACCCAGCGGTCCAGCATCTGCCGGCTGGAGAGCGGCGGACAAAACCTGACATTGGATATGGTCCTGAAGATCGCCGCCGCCCTGGGCAAGACGGTATCACTGTCCTTGGAGGAGCAGGAAGAAATGGCATCAAGCATTTACAGCCTCCGCATTTACGACACGGAGCTCATGAAATTCACCCTGGAAAAGCGCGGTCTGGAGGGGCTGGTGGCGGAGGTCTTGTCCGTCAGCGAGGACGCCCGCCATCTGCTCCCGCTGGACATGGCCTGCACCGGAGAGGGCGTCGTCAAGTGGCTGGGCCGGCGCGTGATCCCCAAAAACCGGGCCTTCGTGGACGAGATACTGAAAACGCTGGGGCTGAGCCAGAACGACACGAAAGGCATCATCGACGTGTGCAAGGGGCTGTCCCTCAACGACAGCTATTGGGTCGTGCCGGACGGCTTCGAGGGCAAATTCGCCGACTACAATCTCTATGAGAACCGCTTTTCGGAGATGCTGGCCTTGGTGGCCTATACCGGCGCGGGCCAGAGCCGGGAGGCGTTCACCACCTCCCCGGAGCTGACCACCAACGGTATGCTGCCCAAGGCGTGGCGCTTCATCGAAAACGACGGCATCTATCTCTACAAGGGCGGCTCCAGCGGCGCGCACAATGCCGGGCGGGAACCCTACTGCGAATACTATGCCTCCCAAATCGCCCAGACCATGCGGCTGAATGCGGTCCACTACGACCTGGAGAACTGGAAGGGCATCACAGCTTCCAAATGCGCGTTGTTCACCGACGTGGATACGTCCTATATCCCCATCGGCAGTCTTGTGAAATCCGGCGGTATCCAAGGGTGCCTGGAATACTTTGACGCCCTTGGTCCGGCATTTGGAGAGCAGCTCCGCAGTATGCTTGTCTTTGACGCGCTCATTTACAACGAGGACCGGCACCTGGGGAACTTCGGCGTCCTGCGGGACAACCACACTGGCAGGATCATCGCCCCCGCGCCCATTTTCGATAACGGCCTGTCCCTGCTGTGCTACGCTGGGCGCGAAGAGATCGAGGACTTTGAAAAGCTGAAGGAATACGCCGGGACGCGGATGAACCCCTACCGGCTGTCCTATGAGGAGGTATGCGCCGCTGTGATGGGCGCAAAGCAGAAGCAGCAGCTTCGCCGGATGATCGGCTTCACCTTCCAGCGCCATCCCAGTATCAATTTGCCGGAGGAGCATTTGAAGGCGCTGGAGCGGCTGTTGGACCTGCGTGTCCGGCAGCTTCTGGCGATCCCCACCAGAGGGAAATAACTCAGGGAAAAACACGAAAAGCAGCTTGCTTGAACGCAGGCTGCTTTTTTGTATTTCTCTTTCAGGCAGTGATCCCCCGCGGGGGCTGTCAAACCATGCGGTCAAATGCGATATACCCGCAAGCATCGTGTTTTGGGGACAAAACACAACTTGACAGGGAGATCCCTATAACCCCACAATCAAATACTCGGTCATGCTCACGCCCTGCCCTGAAGAATGAGCGAGGAAGATAGCATACTCACTCATGGGCATAGAGAAGAACCTCCTCCGATTTAATGCGGTCAAGAAATTCTGCGTCCAGGCTGTCGGAGGTGAGAAGAGGGACTGTCCCGTATTTTGTGTAAACACCGCAAAGGTGCGAATAGAGCGAGATTTCAAAGGGAACGGAGGGAAGCC
>CANPXW010000053.1 GCA_947587025.1 uncultured Oscillospiraceae bacterium | reverse complement strand
GCCCCTTTCAGGGGCTACGTCCGTATCTGCCCCTTCTAGGGGCTAGTCATGCCACCAGTTTACTGGTGGTCATGACTTGCGGGCCGAGAAGAGTTTTTTCCGAGGTACACGCCCCCGGAAAAAACGATCCAACTTTATTTGCGCCTGCGGGCGCAAACTCTGCGAGGCTGAAAAACCTGGGAACAAAATCGCGCTTTTTGCGTCTTAATAGAACGTGGCCACGGGCTGGGCGGGGGGCGTCGCGGTCTCCAGGTTTATGACCGTCAGCACCGGGCCCTTCTTGCTGTAGCCCTTGTGCCACTTCACCTCCACCTTGGCGGTGACGGTGATCCACTGTCCCTTCGAGAGCCTGGCTGTGTCCGGCCAGCGGCATATCACGCCGGTGAACTGGATGTCGTTGGCGCAGCAGGTCATCAGCTGCCGGCCGAAGACGAAGTTGTCTCCGCCCAGACGGGGGCTCTTGACCACGATGCCCTTGTAGCGCAGGGTCTTGCCGTCGTACTTTTCCATGTTCTCGCCCAGGTCGGCGTAGAACAGCGCGTAGTCCTCGTCCTTTATCTCCACCACCGGGGCGTTCAGGTCGAAGGGCAGGGGGTCCTCGATCTCGTCGTACTGCACCGAGCCGTCGGGGGCCTCATAGGCGATGTCGCAGCGGCGGTTGGCGGCCCGGACGATCTTGTGCATGGCCATCCGGTCGGCGGCGGGACCGCAGCGATTGAACACCACCAGCTCGCAGCTCCTGAGCTTGTCGTACACCAGCTGGCGCATGTTGGCGTTGTAGCTGAGGAAGGTGTTGGTGTCGCAGAACAGAAACTCCTGGGCCACCACCCATGCCTGGGGCATGCGCTGGTAGAGGCTGTCCAGCATCCACATGCCGTTGTACTCCACCAGCACCCGCTCTGCCCTGTGCTTTTTCAGCAGCGCTTCCAGCGGCTCGGGCTGGATGTCCTCCTCGTTCTCGATGGGCTCGATGAACACGTTCTTGCCGGAGAAGCTGTCCGGCTCGTATTCCTCCACGCCCTCCTCGCACAGCAGCAGCAGCGTCCGCTCGCCCTGGTTGAAGCGGGCGTCCTCCAGGGTCTCCTGGATGAACTTCGTCTTGCCGGCCTCCAGAAAGCCGGTGAAGAGATAGACAGGTATCTGTCTCACAGCCCGAACAGCTCCTTCACAGCGTCCTCCTTGAGTTCCGCGCCGATGACGCACACCCGGCCGGCCACGTTGGCGGCGCCGGTGCGGATGTTCTTCTCGCCGGGGGTGTAGTCGAAGTGGACCCAGGTCCCGTCCGGAGCGGGCACGTAGCCCTTGGCCCGGATGATGAGACCGTACTCGCTCTCCCGGCCCAGCGCGTCCAGTATCTGGTCGATCTGGCCGGCGGTGTACTGCCTGCCGGTCTCCGCGCCCCAGCTCTGGAACACCTCGTCCGCGTCGTGGCCGTGGTGGTGATGGTGATGATGGTGGCAGCCGCACTCGTGGTCATGATCATCGTCGTCATCGTCATCGTCGTGGTGATGGTGGTGATGGCATTCATGGTCATCGTCGTCATCAGCGTCGTCGTGATGATGGTGATGGTGGCAGCATTCATGCTCGTCGTCATCGTCGTCGTCATGGTGATGATGGTGCTCGTGCTCCTCCTCTTCGGCCTCCTCCCGGTAGTGCTCCTCCAGCAGGGCGGCCAGCTCTGCGGAGATGGAGTTGCGCTGGTCGATGGCGTCCAGGATCTGCTGCCCGGTGAGGGCGTCCCAGTCGGTGGAGATGATGACCGCGTCGGGGTTCTTCTCCCGCAGCAGGGCCTCGGCCTGGGCCAGCTTCTCCTGGCTCATGCCGGCGGTGCGGGACAGCACGATGCAGTTGGCGGACTGGACCTGGTTGTTGAAGAACTCGCCGAAGTTTTTCATATACATCTTTGCCTTGGTGGCGTCCACCACGGTGGTCAGCCCGCCCAGGACGAACTGATCGCCGGCGGACTGGACGGCCGCCACGATCTCCGACAGCTTGCCCACGCCGGAGGGCTCGATGAGGATGCGGTCGGGCTGGTACTGCTCGGCCACCATCTTCAGCGCCTTGCGGAAGTCGCCGGTGAGGCTGCAGCAGATGCAGCCGGACTCCAGCTCGTTGACGATGACGCCCGCGTCCTTCAAAAAGCCGCCGTCCACGCCGATCTCACCGAACTCGTTCTCGATGAGCACCAGCTTCTGGCCGTTATAGCCGTCGGCCAGCAGTTTTTTGATGAGAGTGGTCTTCCCGGCGCCCAAAAAGCCGGAAAAGATGTCTATCCTTGTCATGGTTATCGCCTTTCTGAGATGAAAATAATAAACTGTTCACAGATTGCGCTGCAGGATGGGATATAATATCCTCAACAGTTTATTATAGCACATTTTTCCGGTAAAGAAAAGGGAAAACCACATTTGGTATCACTTTCCCCATATATTGTGGATAGTGACTATGGCATATTTGAAAAGAATGTGTTATACTGAAGCGAATTGTATGAAGGAGAAGTGAACTGTGCTGTCGGCATGGTTCCGTCGATATACGGAGGAAGACGATGAAACGAATTTACGCTGTGCTGCTGGCGAGCCTGACCGTGCTGGTCTGCCTGTTCGCGTCCTGCATCAGCCGCGAGGCGGCGGAGCGTCAGGCGGGACCTCAGGAGGCCGCGCAGCAGCAACAGGATGTCTGTGTCGTGACGTTCTACGATGGACCCACCGTGGTGCGGCAGCTGACTGTGCCGATGGGCGGCAAGCTGCAGGACTATCCCAAGGAGCATGAGTGGCGGGACGGTCAGGGCCACCGGGTGGACTTTGCCCAGCTGACCGTCAACAGCGACATGAGCCTTTACGCGGCGGGGAACGTGGCGCTGCTGACCGATCATGTGCGGTTCCTGAACGAGCAGACCCAGCAGTTCCGCCCGGATGAATATCTGACTCGCGGCCAGGCGGCCCAGATCGTCTGCGCGCTGATCGTGCCGGACGCGGAGTCGTCTGCCAATAGCAGCTACCCGGACGTGCCCGCCGGCAGCCAGTACTACGACGCGGTGCAGACCGTGTCCTCTCTGGGCGTTATGAACGGCTACGGCGACGGCACCTTCCGCCCGGACGAGCCCATCAGCCGGGGCGAGCTGCTGACGGTGGCCTGCCGGATGACGAACACGGAGGAGATGGCGGCGCTGGCCTTCACGGACGTGACGGCGGAGCACTGGACTATGGGCTCTGTGGCTGCCGCCATGACCAAGGGCTGGGTGGACGGCTACGAGGACGGGAATTTCTACCCGGACTACCCTGTCACCCGTGCGGAGACCGCCGTGCTGATGAACCGGGTCCTGGGCAGGACCCCCAATAAGCTGGCGATAGACTTTGTTTTCAAACAGTCGCCCTTTACCGACGTCGACCGCTGGGATTGGGCCTATTATGACATCGTGGACGCGGCGCTGCAGAACGAGATGCTCAGCTATATCCTGGGCGAGGTGGACGGTATGCGCCAGGGCTTCATGCTCATCGGCGACCAGCTGGCCCACGTCAACGACCAGCTGAAGCTGGACTACTTCGAGGCCGGCTTCCACAAGGTGGAGGACGGACTGGAGAGCGACGGCGTGTATTACGTGCCGGAGGACGGCTATTTCGTCAAGCGCAACCAGCCCGGCCTGCAGGAATTCGACGGCGCTATGTTCTATGTGGCCGTTGCCGACGGGCCCTATCTGTGCGACTACGACCTGGGCTATCTGCACTTCGGCGAGAACGGCCGCTACACCACCGGGGACCTGGAGCTGGACGGCTACGTCAACGCCATCATGGACCCCATCATCCAGGGAGACACCAACAATCTGCTCAGCGAGGCCAAGCTGCGGGAGGCGTACAACGCCATCCTGTTCGGCGGCTATGGCTATAAGTTGCAGGTGCGGACCGGCTGGAACCGGGGCACCACCGCGTGGGTGAACTACGCCGCGAAGGCCATGTTCCAGGAGCGGCGCGGCACATGCTACTATTGGGCCGGGGCGTTCCTGGTGCTGGCCCGGCGGCTGGGCTTCCAGGCCTATCCCGTGGTCGGCGGCGTGGGCTCCAACAACGCGCTGCACTCCTGGGTGATGATCGACGACGAGTACGGCAACGAGTATATCTACGACGTGAAGCTGGACTGGACCTATCGGCAGCCCTACCGGCCCGAGCCGATCATGGACCTGTTCAAGCAGCCGCGCAACAACCCCCTCGTGTTCTATATATTCCCCGGCGATACATACATCGTCCCGCCCAACGACGACCTCGAACTGGACGAGGAGACGCCCGCCATCATCTGGCCCACGACGCCGGATGGGTTCGCCTTCGTGGAGGTGGATGGCGAGATGATCCCGCTGGATACCACCTGGACCCCGATCCTGGACGAGGCCGGGTACACCGTCGGCTACACCATCACGGCCGTGTATAACGATGTGCCGTACACCACCAACTACATGCTGGATACGCCCATCCCGCCCAGCGGAGAGCCGCAGCAGACGGAGTCGCCGGACACCCAGACCACGGATACGCCGGGCACCGAGACCACGGATACGCCGGGCACCCAGACCACGGATACGCCGGGTACCCAGACCACAGAAACGCCGGGTACCCAGACCACAGAAACACCTGGAACGGATACGACGGAGACGCCTGCGGAGTCGGAAACGCCGTCCGAGACGACAGCGCCTGAGACGACGACAGCGCCGGAAACGGAGACGACAACGGCGCCCAGTGAGTCAGAGACGACGTCCCCGACCGGGGAGGAAGACGTGGCGGCGGCCCGCCTGCCCCAGCCGCTCATCCCGGTGAGCGCCCAGAGCAGGGCCTGAACAAGAAAAGCATCCCCGGAGAGCATCTGCCCTCCGGGGATGTTGCGCTTGCGCGAGACTGCGGGGCGTGCTACAATAGGAAAAACCAAAATAGGAAAAAACCAAAAAAGGAGCCCGCGATGGAAAAGAACGAACGCATCGTGTCCTGGGTGGACAGCCACCGGGACGCGTTTTTGAAGGACCTGACGGCCCTGTGCAGCATCGACAGCGTATCCGGCCCCGCCGAAGAGGACGCCCCCTACGGCCCCGGCCCGAAAAAGGCCATGGACGCGGCCATCGACCTGTGCGCCGGGTACGGCTTCGGCGTGCAAAACCACGGCGACCGGGTGATGACGGCAGACATGGGGCCGGAAACGCCCCTGCTGGACATCCTGGCCCACCTGGACGTGGTGGGTCCCGGCGACGGCTGGGACACCGACCCTTTCCGGCCGGTGGTGAAGCCGGACGGGTATATCTACGGCCGGGGCGTGGCGGACGACAAGGGCGGCGCGGTGGCGGCGCTGTACGCCATGCGGTGCGTGCAGGAGCTGGGCATGCCCCTCAAGGGCCGGTGCCGGCTTATCCTGGGCACCGACGAGGAGAACGGCTCCAGCGACGTGGCCTTCTACTATAGCTGCACCCCGCCCGCGCCCCACACCTTCACTCCCGACTCGGACTTCCCCGTGTGCAACGCGGAGAAGGGCTTTTACCGGCTCACCTTCAAAAAGAGCTGGGCGGCGGAGACGGCTCTGCCCCGGGTCGCGGCGCTGCACGGCGGCTTCCGGGTGAACGTGGTGCCCGGCCAGGCGTACGCGGTGATCGCCGGGATGGAGAAGAGCGATCTGCTGGCGGCGGCCGCGCCCCTGGCGGCAGAGCTGGGCGCGTCGGTACAGGCGGAGCCGGCCCAGGGCGGCGTGAAGCTGACCCTGACCGCCAAGGGCTGCCACGCGGCCATGCCGGAGACGGGCGTGAACGCCAACACGGCCCTTATACGGGTGCTGAGCGCGCTGCCCCTGGCCGACTGCGAGAGCACCCGCGCCCTGCACGCGCTGGATAAGCTGCTGCCCCATGGGGATTACTACGGCAAGGCCCTGGGCATCGCCCAGGCGGACCAGGTGACCGGGCCGCTGACATGCTCGTTCACCATGATCGAGTTTGCCGCCGACGGCGCGAAGGGCCTGTGCGACTGCCGGGTGCCGGTGTGCGCTACGGAGGAAAACTGCAAGGCCGTGGCGGATGCGGCCATGACCGCCGCCGGCTTCGCGCCGGAGGGCAGCATGATCCCGCCCCACCACACCCCCGCCGAGGGGGACTTCATCCAGACCCTGAACCGGTGCTATGAGACCTATTCCGGCAACAAGGGCGGCTGCTACTCCATGGGCGGCGGCACCTACGTGCACGACGTGCCCGGTGGGGTGGCCTTCGGCGTGATCATGCCCGGCGAGGACGTGCGCATGCACGGGGCCAATGAGCGCATCAAGGTGGAGGACCTGCTCACCGCCGTGAAGATATTTGCCCAGGCCATCGCCGACGTCTGCGGGGAGGGCTGAGCATGTACGAGCTTGTGCCTGTCTCGGAGCGGTGCTGTTACATCCAGAGCCCGGCCAAGATCGGCCTGGTGAGGCTCACGGACGCCGACGTGTGCCTCATCGACAGCGGCAGCGATAAGGATGCCGGGCGGAAGGTGCGCCAGCACCTGGACGCCAACGGCTGGCATTTGCAGGCCATCTACGTCACCCACTCCAACGCCGACCACATCGGCGGGGCCCAGTATCTGCAAAAGCAGACCGGGTGCAAAATATATGCCCCCGGCATCGAGCGGGACTTCACCGTCCACCCGGTGCTGGAGCCGGCGTTCCTCTACGGCGGGTACCCCTGCCGGGACCTGCGCCACAAGTTCCTTATGGCCCAGCCCAGCCAGGCCCAGCCGCTCACCGACGAGGTGCTGCCGGAGGGGTGGCAGACCATCCCCCTGCCGGGGCACTTCTTCGACATGGTGGGCTTCCGCACGCCCGACGACGTGGTGTACCTGGCCGATTGCCTGTCCAGCCGCCAGACGCTGGAGAAGTACCGCATCAGCTTTCTCTACGACGTGGGGGCGTACCTGGACACCCTGGAGCGGGTCAAGACCATGCAGGCGAAGCTCTTCATCCCCGCCCACGCCGAGCCGGCGGAGGACATGGCGGACCTGGCCCAGTATAACATCGACACGGTGCACGAGGTCGCCGGCCGCATCCTGGAGATATGCCGGACGCCTGCGAATTTCGAGGCCATATTGCAAAGGCTGTTCGCAGACTACGGCCTGACGATGACGTTCGAGCAGTACGCCCTGGTGGGCAGCACGGTGCGCTCGTACCTCAGCTGGCTGAAGGACACCGGCCGCCTGGCCGCCCGGTTCGAGGACAACATGCTCCTGTGGGAGCAGATATAACGCCAAGACCGCCGCCGGATGCCCGGCGGCGGTCCGCTTCATTTTTGGTCCAGGCGGTGGATGGCCCACGTTCCCTTGGCGATCATACAGACGGAGATGGCGGAGATCAGAACGAAGACCGCCGCCCCCACGCAGACGCCCATCACCGTGCGGAACCGCCCCGGCTCCCCGAAGGCCGAGATCATCGCCGACTGCAGGGAGTAGACCGAGATGGCAGCGACGGCCAGTGCCAGGGCCTTGGCGGCGGACAGGATGGGATCGTCGTATTTTCGGTAGATCACCACGTTCCGCACCGCCGCGATGGCCGCGTAAAAGGTGTAGGCGGCCACGGCGTAGATCATGTATCCGGGATAGGCGATGGTGTGCCCCCTGTACGCCGTGATGATGTGGATGCACAAAAATGCCGCGTTCAGAAGCAGCATGATACATGCGCTGGCCCTGTATTTTCTCCACTTCAGGACAGCGCTTTGCTTTTTGCGGCCCAACAGCAGGGAAAAGCGGATGGCGCTGAGCGTCAGATAATAAAACGCCAGCGTCCCTGCCCAGACGGACCGGGCGGCGAGACCGATCGCCGCCTGCAGCAGCGCATATGCCAGATTCACGGCAAGGCCGCAGCAGAGCAGCAGCTCCGCCCGCAGCCGGCCGTCCTCCCGCCACCTTCTCACCGCTGCCTGGACCTGCGCTTTTCTATCCATTTTCTTCCCCGCCCGGCATGATACAGCGCATGCAGATGCCGATGATCTGCTCTATGGGGTCGGCGCAGTCCCTCTCGAGCCAATGGCAGACGACGGAGGTCAGCCCGCCCAGATAGAAGCGGACGATATAGGTCCTTTCCCCCTCCGGATAGTGGAAGCGGTCCATGATGGGGGAAAAGACCCGGTCGAACAGCCGTGAAAATGTGCCCTGGGTACGGAAAAGCGCCTGGTGGCTCAGCACGACCCGGTACAGACGCCTGTTCTCCCGGACGAATTCAAGATACGGCCACAGATATTGTGGTGAGAGCAGGATCAGCTCCTCCGGCTGCCCTGTGCGGAGCCGGCTTTCCACGTCTGCGAGGTCCGTGTCATACCGCTCGAAGCACTTCCGGTTGGTGTATTCGATGCATTCGCCCAGCAGATCGGCGATGTTCTCGTAGTGCAGATAGAAGGTGGAGCGGTTGACCCCGGCTTTTTCGCACAGCTCCTTCACGGTGATGTATTCAAAGTCCTTTTTCTCCAGGCACTCGATCAGCGCCTCGTCCATCCGGGCCGCCGTCCGGAAGTATTTGCTCTCCGCCCTGTTCAACCGCTCCGCATCCTTTCCGATCAGCCTTGCTCCCCGCCGGCGATCTCCGACGCGAGACGGAGGATGTCGCCGGCATACTTATCCTTGCTCCTCTGCAGGACCCGCTTATAGAGAGGGTAATTGGCGCCCATCCCGGCAAAGCCGGCCAGCCCGACGGCGATGCCCAGCCCCGTGAAGACGGCTGTGCCCCCGCCGATGACGCCCATGGAAAGGCACATCCCCGTCCCGGCGACCAGGGCACTCAGCACGCCGAAGGTGTAGGTGAAGATCTGGGCGGGCATTTTTGCCGCCCGGTCCAGCTTCCGCAGCGCCACCACCTTGGACGCGCTCTTTTTGGAATACTCGTTCACGATGGCCTCCGCGTAGATCTTGTCTGTGTTCATGCTTCCATACCTCCGTTTGGTTTTGTAAGACAAGTATACCAAGCGGAGCGGGGCAGGGGAACCACACGAAAGCGGGGCCCTGTCGAGTTGAGACGCCAAAAGACAGCACAGAGACCGCGCTCTGTGCTGTCCTTTTCATCTCCGCTGCAGCAGCTTGTACAGCTTCGGCAGCGCGTGGTCGAAAAAGGCCATGTACGCCGGGCAGAAGCTGTTTTCCCCCACGCCCTCCGGTCCCTGCCGGTCCCGGCGGCAGCCGCCCCGGCAGATGGCCCCGTGGCGGCAGGAGGCGCACTTTTCCAGCCCCTGGCGGGACTGCTCCAGGAAGGGCAGCCGCCTTTGGTGCATGGCCTCGAGACTGTCGGTGTTCACGTTCCCCAGCCGGTACTCATCCAGCACGTAGAAGTCGCAGGGGTACACGCTGCCGTCCGCCTCCACCACCGTCTGCACCGAGCACACGCCCATCATCCCGCAGCTGGCAGGGGGGAGGCCCTGCAGCATCCCGGCCAGGCACTCGAAGTAGTGGATATACACCGGCTCGCCCCGCATCCGGTCGTCGTACCACCGGTCGAACAGCCGGATGAGGAACCGGCCGTAGGCCTCTGGCGTCAGGGACCAGGCGTGGCCGCCCCTGGGCTCGTACAGCGGGTCCAGGCAGGGGATGTACTGCTGGTAGAGAAAGCCGTTCTTCTTATAAAAGCTGTAGATGCTGTCCGCGTTCCGGGCCGCCCGGCTGGTGACCACGGTCAGGATGTTGAAGGGCACGCCCTGCCGCTCCAGGAGCCTGGCCGCGCGCAGCACACGGGAAAAGGTGCCGTCCCCGTTGGCGTCCACCCGGTTCAGGTCGTGGGTCAGCCGGTCCCCGTCCATGGACAGGCCCACCAGAAAGCCGTTCTCCTGCAAAAACGCCGCCCACTGTCCGTCCAGGAGCAGGCCGTTGGTCTGCAGGGAGTAGTGCACCCGCGCCCGGCCGGTGTCGTATCTGCGCACCAGGGCCGTGAAGTCCCGGAAGAAATCCAGCCCCCGCAGGGTGGGCTCCCCGCCCTGAAAGCCGAAGGTGCAGTCCCCCTCGGCGCGCTCCATGACCAGGCGCACCAGGTTCTCTGCGGTGGCCAGGGACATGGTCCCGTAGCTGGCGGCGGAGCGCTTGCTGGCCTCGTCGGCGTAGAAGCAGTACCGGCAGCGCATGTTGCAGCTGCCGGAGGCAGGCTTGATGAGGATGCTCATCTGCGGCACGGCGACGCCCCCTTTCATCCGCCGGGAAGAGCCGGCTGCCTCTAGGCTACCACGAACGGGAGGGACTGTCAATCGTCCCAGATGTCGTAATCCAGGCTGTCCACGCCCTCGGGGACGGGCACGTCCTCCGGCGCGTTCAGGGCCCGGTAGACCATGGGCGGATCGTCCATCCAGCCCTCGTCCGTGTACTCCGCCAGCCAGAAAGCCGTGTCGGCGACGCCAACGGTATAGACGCAGACGTCCTCGTCCTGGCGCAGGTATCCCAGCTTTGCGCCCAGGGCGCTGCGTCCCTCGCCCAGCGTCCCATAGGGGGCGTAGGTCCGGCCCTCCCACAGGATGGTCTTATAGCCGCCATGCTCGCCGGTGTCGAACACGATGGGCTCGCCGGGACGCACGCTCTGCCGCGCCTGCCGGGCGCTCAGGCTCCATTGGGCCCAGGTCCGCTCATGGCGCTCCTGCCAGTGCAGAAGCGCGTCACTGTCCAGCCTGCCCGCGTTGGCCAGCTTTTCCGCCGCCGGGCGGGCGTCATAGCCCAGCTGGCGCAGATAGAGAGTGTCCACCTCCGAAAGCTGGCCGGCAAGATACCGGTCCACGTTGTAGTTCGCGATCATCCGGGCCGGACCTGCCAGGTTCAGCAGGCACCACAGCACCAGGGCAAAGACGCCCGCCGCCCGGAAAAAGCCAAAGCCGGGCCGGGCCAGCTTCCAGGCCGCCGCCAGGATGGAAAAGCACACCGCCGCCATGGCCCACAGCGTCAGCAGCCGCAGTACGCTCATGCCAAAAGCGTGGATGTACAGCCGCATCCGCCAGAAGGCCGACGCCAGTATCACCGCCGTCAGGGCCAGCAGCAGCCCCAGTAGGCCCCGCAGCAGCTTCCCGCCCCGGCTGGCAAAGCGGGCCTCGTCCGTGCCCAACAGCACAAGACCCAGATTGATAAGTGTTACGTAAACTAACTGAAAGAACCCGGAGCGGGCATATTCCGCCCATCCGCCGGACATGGACGCCTCCTCTGCGCCACCGAAGAGGTATTTTATTTGGATGTAGCAGAAAATTATGTAAACTATATCCAGCAGCGCCGTCACCGGCAGGAACAGCGCCGCCCGCCGGGGCTTTACCTCATGCAGAGGGGACCTGGCCGGCGCGTCCTCCCGGATGAAATACAGCGCCGAGCAGAGAAACAGCGCCAAAATGAGCACCCGCACTGTGCGCGCGATGGCGTCCTCCGGCAGTATGGAAAGGTCGAGCCGGTCAAAGAGACTGGAGAACACCGCGTCCGCGCTGGCGAGCAGCCACAGCACCACCGCCAGCACCGGCAGGGCGATGAGCACCGCCAGCACCGCCGTGCCCAGCCGGCGCTTATCCCCCCGGAACACCTGCCCCAGGGCCCGGAAGGGCCGGCCTAGCCGGGTGAAAAAGGCGGCCAGGCTCAGGCACACCGTGTCCCATATGGCGCTGGGCCGGCCGGGGGCCAGATGGCCTGACAGGGCGAAGGTGCCCATGGCGGCGGTGAGCAGGATGACGAAGCAGTTCATTAGGAGAAAGTCGTCTGAATCGTACAGCGCGCCGCTGACGCCCAGAGCCAGGGCCGCCGCCATGCAGAAAATGCTGCCGGCATTGAGCCGGGCCCGCCTGCCCAGGATGATGGATACCGCCGCGAAGTGGGCGCACACCAACACCAGCACCCCCAAGTGGGGGAAGTTCATATTATCCAGGCCGAAGCACTCCCAGAAGAGCCAGGCCAGCGCCAGCGCCAGCACCGGCGCGGCCCCGTCCCGCCAGGTCAGGGGCGGGGGAGAGGGCGGCGTATTGGTTTCCATAATATTAGTTTTCTTTTCTTCATCCATCGCTCTCATCCTCCCGGAATTCCAGGATGTCCCCCGGCTGGCAGTCCAGGGCCCGGCAGATGGCGTCCAGGGTGGAAAACCGCACCGCCTTGGCCTTTCCCGTCTTGAGAACGGACAGGTTAGCGATGGTCAGGCCGATGCGCTCCGACAGCTGCGTCAGGCTCATGTGCCGCTTGGCAAGCATCACATCAAGGTTTACATAAATCATAATGCGTCCCTCAGATGGTCAGGTCGTTTTCGTTCTGCAGGTCGGCAGCCTTTAATGTGAGGTGGCTCAGGCCTGCGGCGGCCACCGTCACGGCCACGCCGATGAAGGCCACGAACACACACCGGATCACGGCCCCGAACATGTCGCCGTCCAGCCGGCTGAAGAAGCTGTCAGAGGGGGCATTGGCGGCAGAGATGCTGAATTTGAAGATCAACCCGTAGACCAGCATAACGATGTCCAGCACTGTGTCGGTGAGGGCGCAGAAGCTGATGCGCCGGAGCCGCCGGGCGTTCTCCGCGCAGAAGCTGTTGTTTTTGCCGATCTGGGTGAAGATGTTCCAGGCGTCCCAGAACACCACCAGCGGCGGCAGCAGCATCAGGCACAGCAGCAGGGGATAGGCCAGCACGTAAGCGCCGTCCACGATGGCCAGGCCCAGCATCCGGCCGAACCAGTTGGCGAACACCAGCCACACCAGACAGCACAGGACCACCACAGCCCGCAAAAGGATGGAAAGCTCTTTTTGTTTCATGCAGATCACCTCCGATGTGGCCCCAGTATAGCGCGGATATTACCGAATGTCAATAAAAATTTACCGAATTTCGATAAAAAACAACGGCCCTCCCATGCAAGAGAGCCGTTAATAGGCGATATGGACTATTTCTCTATGATAAAAACGTTCTCCCCTTTGGGACCCGTCCCACGGTGGATGATGCGCAGGCCCGCGAGCAGGCGATTAGCAGACGCAGCGTCGTAAGGGTGAAGGACCATGCCATTGGCATACCGGATGCTGCCGTCCGGCAGTACATCGTGTTCCGAGGCAAGATCGTCCCCGTCCGGCGCGTCGAAGGCCAGCAGCAGAAGGCCGCTGGGGCGCGTGATGCGCGCAAGCTCCCCCAGGGCCCTTTGGGTGTCGGGGACGGTCATGTGATCCAGCACGGAAAAGCAGACCACCCCGTCGAAGGCCCCGTCGGGATAGCCGGTATCCAGCACGCTGGCGGTCCTGTGCCCGGCCAGCCCAAGACCGTACCGCGCCAGCACCCGCCCGGTGATCTCCACCGCCGTGGCGGACAGGTCGAGGGCCGTCACGGCAAAGCCGCCGGAGGCCAGCGCGAGCGAATACGCGCCGAAGCCGCACCCGGCGTCGCATACGGAGCGGATATTATGCTGCCGGAAAAGCTCGATCTCCGGGCTTGCCAGCCGGTAATAGGGTGCAGCATAGGCGAAAAAGTCCCTGTCCTTATCCCGCTGCCAGCACTGTTCCCAGAACTCCACGCCGTTCATCACCTCCGGATGAAATCATACACCCTGTCTCGAAAATTGTAAATCGCCGCATCATTTCGACAGTTCCCGCATACGCTCTACGGGAGGGATAGGTATGCTGAGCCGGTTTTCGGATTTTCGCTACAAGGAGGTCATCAACGTGCGCACGGGCCAGCGGCTGGGGTACGTGTGCGACGCTCAGTTCACCACGCCGGAGGGACGCATCACGGCGCTGATCGTCCCCGGCAGGGCCAGGTACTTGGGCTGCATCGGCCGGGAGGACGATTACATCCTGCCCTGGGAGTGCATCAGCCGCATCGGGGACGACATCATCCTGGTGGAGTCGGAGCACGGCATCCGCCGGGAAAAAAGGCCCAAAAGGCCCGGTTTTATGGGAAAAAATACTTGAAATGCCCGGCGGGCTCTGCTATAATATCTGAGCTTGCCTATTACGCACGGGCGCTGACGCACGGCCTGGTCCCGCAAGGGTGGCCGCAAGGGTGAGGCGTCCGGAGGGTAAAAACTGAATAAATAAGGAGGAAAAAACGTAATGGCAGTAGTAACGATGAAGCAGCTCCTGGAGGCCGGCGTCCACTTCGGACACCAGACCCGCCGCTGGAACCCCAAGATGGCGGAGTACATCTATCTGGAGCGCAACGGCATCTATATCATCGACCTGCAGAAGACGGCCAAGAAGCTGGAGGAGGCTTACGCCTTCGTGCGCGGCCTGGCCGAGAGCGGTCAGTCCATCCTGTTCGTGGGCACCAAGAAGCAGGCCCACGACGCGGTGGCCGAGGAGGCCAGCCGGGTGGGGCAGTTCTACGTCAACGCCCGCTGGCTGGGCGGCATGCTCACCAACTTCAAGACCATGCGCACCCGCGTGGATCGGCTCAACCAGCTCAAGCGGATGGCCGAGGACGGCACCTTCGACATGCTGCCCAAGAAGGAAGTCATGAAGCTCATGGGCGAGCAGGCCAAGCTGGAGAAGTATCTGGGCGGCGTGAAGGACATGAAGAAGCTGCCCGGCGCGCTGTTCGTGATAGACCCCCGCAAGGAGCACAACGCCATCGCCGAGGCCCGCAAGCTGCACATCCCCATCGTGGCCATCGTGGACACCAACTGCGACCCCGATGAGATCGACTACGTGATCCCCGGCAACGACGACGCCATCCGCGCCATCCGGCTGATCTCCAACGCCATGGCCAACGCCGTGCAGGAGGGCCGCCAGGGCCAGGACGCCGAGGCTGAGGCCGAGGCTCCCGCCGCCGAGGAAGAGACTGCTAAGGAGGAAGAGGAATAATGGCTGCTGTTACCGCGAAAATGGTCAACGACCTGCGCCAGAGCACCGGCGCGGGCCTGATGGACTGCAAGAAGGCCCTGGTCGCCTGCGACGGCGATATGGACAAGGCCGTCGATTACCTGCGTGAAAAGGGTCTGGCCAGCGCCGGCAAGAAGGCCGGCCGCATCGC
>CANPXW010000052.1 GCA_947587025.1 uncultured Oscillospiraceae bacterium | reverse complement strand
TTGGAGGTTTATCTTTTCTACTCATAGGCATAGCCTTTTTTGTACCACGGGCATAGCCCGTGGTTGTCGGTTTCCAACACGGCCGCCCTGCCGCCGGTGGCGTCGGTCAGGCGGCGGGCGAAGGTCTCCGCCCGGTCCGCCGGCAGCTCCACGGTCAAGAGGGCCTTTTCCGGGTCAGAGGCATAGTCGCTCTCCACCAGCGTTCCCTCGTATTCTCGGACCAGGCGGTGGACCTTGTCCAGCTGCTCCCAGGGGCAGGCGACGCGCAGCGCGGCCTTCTCCGGGTCCGGCTCCGTGCCCGCGTCCGCCAGGGCCAGGCCGGCGGCCTTGGAGTAGGCCCGCACCAGCCCGCCGCTGCCCAAAAGCGTGCCGCCGAAGTACCGGGTCACCACGCACAGCGCCCCGTAAAGGTCCGCGCCCTTGAGCACCGCCGCCATGGGCCCGCCGGCGGTGCCGCCGGGCTCCCCGTCGTCGGACCAGCGGCAGCTGCCGTCCGGCAGGACCCAGGCCCAGCAGTGGTGCCGGGCGTCGGGGTATTTCTTCTTCACCTGGGCGATGAGCTCCTTTGCCTGGTCCTCGTCGGAGACGCAGAACAGCTCCCCGATGAACCGGGAGCGCTTTTCCTCATAGGTGCCGGTACCGTACCCGGCCGGCCGCATCCGCTCACCCATCGCCGCCCACCTCATAGGGGCGCAGCTCGTCCCGCAGCGATGGCCGGACCACAGCCGTGGCCCGGATGCAGTCCTCATCGTAGCTTATGTCCAGCAGATTCGCCTCCCGGCGCAGCCGCTCCGTCAGGGCGGTCTTGTCGTAGGGGACGGCCAGCCGAACACGGGTCAGCTCCCCGCCCAGCTTCCGGCCGATGGCGTACAGCAGCGTGCCCGTGCCCTCGCCGGTCCGGGCGCACACGCATATCTCGTCCTCCCCCGCCGGCAGCCGGCCGAAGTAGGCGTCGCACTTGTTGTACACCCGCAGGCAGGGGGTCTGCCCCGCCCCCAGGCGCACGATCAGCTCCTCCACCACACGGGCCTGGGTCGGCCAGTCCGGGTCGGAAATGTCTATCACGTGCAGCAGCAGGTCCGCGTAGGTCAGCTCCTCCAGCGTGGCCTTGAAGGCATCCACCAGCTCCGTGGGCAGCTTGCGGATAAAGCCCACGGTGTCGCTGAGCAGCGCCTGGCCGCCCTCTGAAAGGTCCAGCCGCCGGGTGGTGGTGTCCAGGGTGTCGAACAGCCGGTCCCCGGTCTGGATGCAGTCGCCGGTGAGGGTGTTGAGAAGGGTGCTCTTGCCAGCGTTGGTGTAGCCCACCAGGGCCACCACCGGCAGGGCGTTGCGCTCCCGCCGCCGGCGCTGCACCCCCCGGACCCGGCGCACCTGTTCCAGCTCTTCGGCCAGCTTCTGGATGCGCCGGCGGATGTGCCGCCGGTCGGTCTCCAGCTGGGTCTCGCCGGGGCCGCGGGTGCCGATGGGGGCGCTGGTGCCCGCCTGACGCTTTAAGTGGGTCCACATGCCTGTCAGCCGGGGCAGCAGATACCGGTACTGGGCAAGCTCCACCTGCAGCTTGCCCTCTTTGGTGTGGGCCCGCTGGGCGAAGATGTCCAGGATGAGCCCCGTCCGGTCCAGCACCCGCACCCCCAGCACCTCCTCCAGGGCCCTGGCCTGGGAGGGGGTCAGATCGTTGTCGAACACCGCCAGGTCGCACTCCTGGCCCTCAATGAGCTCCTTCAGCTCCCGCACCTTGCCGGGGCCCAGAAAGCTGCGGGGATCGGGCTTGTCCCGGGTCTGCAGCACGGTGCACACCGGCTCGGCCCCGGCCGTCTCCGTCAGCCGCCACAGCTCGTCCATGCTCACCTCGTCGCTGCGCTCGGCCGCGTCCATGCTGGCCGCCGCCAGTCCCGCCAGCGCCGCCCGTTCCTTTTTTATCGTCGTGTCCTGTATGGCCGTTCTCCTTATATCAAAGCATTTTTCTCTTCTTGAAATAGACGATCTCCGCCGCTACGATGACCACCGCCAGCACCATCACCACGGGGTAGCTGTAGCGCCCCCGCAGTTCGGGCATGTAGACGAAGTTCATGCCGTACCAGCCGGTGAGCAGCGTCAGGGGCAGAAACAGGGCGGTGATCACCGTCAGGATGTTCATCACTCTGGTCTGTTTGGCGTCCTGCTGGGTCTGGTATACCTCCCGCAGCTGGATGGCATAGTCCCGCAGCAGCGCCGTGTACCGCTGCAGCCGTTCCATCTTGCGCACGTAGCTGTCCCAGGCGGCAGGGACGCTCACCAGCCCGTCCGCCTCGGAGCTCATCAGCTCCCCCAGCGCGCCCATCTGCTCGTAGTAGGCGCTCAGCTCCGAGAGCTTTTTCCGGCACCGCAGCAGCGACTCGGACACCCGCTCCGCCTCCTCGCTCAGGATACGCTCCTCCAGGGAGGCCATGCGCTCCTCGATGTGCTGCAGATACAGGATGTCGTCGTCAGACAGCAGCTCCAGGCACAGCAGCATCAGCCGGTCGGCGGTCACAGGCTCCTTCAGCCGGTCCCGCAGCAGCGCCGGCAGGTCTATGTTCTGCCCGCCGCCGATGAGGCAGAGGCTGTCCTTTTGCAGATAAAAGCCCATGGCCAGCAGCGGCTCGTCCCCCTCCTCCCGGCCGGGGATGCGCAGCAGCCCCTGCACGCAGCCGGCATAGACCTCCGCCTTGCTGTAGCGGATAGAGCCCAGGCTGTGGAGCATCTGCCGGCGGCGGGGGTACCGGTCGTCGACGCGGAACTCCTCCTCCGTCAGGATGCACAGCACGCCGTCCTGGGCCTGCGCGCCCACCAGCGCGCCGTCCCGGCCGATCTGGTATGAGAGCATAGCCCCGTCCTCCCTATTTCACCACGACGTTTTCCGCGCCGGCCAGCTGCTGCAGCTCGGCGATCAGGGCGTCGTGGATGACGCAGCGGGCGCCGGCCCGCTTTTTCGTGTCGTTGAAGTACACCACCATGGGCTCCGTGCCGGGGAACATGGTCAGCAGCAGCTCCACCCGGTGGAACAGCGGGTCGGACCTGGAGGGCAGGCGCACCCACAGCGTCCGCTGGGCCGGGGCGGCGTCGGCGGCCGGGGCCCGTCGGCCGGCATAGCCCCCGTCACGGGCGGCATTTTTGATGGCGGCGATGGATGCGTCCGTCTGCCCCTCCAGGGGGTAGGCCGCGTCCAGCATCAGCTGGGGGTCCTTCTCGTCCCGGACGGAGATGCGCCCGGCGCAGCACACCACCTCGCCCTCCCGCAGATAGGAGCCGCCCTGGTCCAGGGCCCGCTGGAAGGCGATCAGCTCCATGGAGCCGGTGTCGTCCTCCAGGGTGATGTAGCTCATCAGGGTGTTGCTCTTGGTGGTGCGGGTGCGGGCGGCGGAGACCACTCCCGCCAGGATGACATACTGTCCGTCCCGGAACTGCCGGGGCCCCTCCTCGCCGCCGAAGTCCTCCAGGATGGCGCCGATGGACGCCGCGCCCAGCTTTTTCACCGTATCCCGGTACTCGCCCATGGGGTGGCCGGTGAGATACAGGCCCGTGGCCTGCTTCTCCATATCCATCTTCTCTCTGGGGGTGAACTCCTCCACGTCCGGCAGCTCCAGGGTGGACACGGGCTCGCCGCTGTCCATGGAGAACAGGTCGAACTGGCCGGCTATGTTCTTTCTTCCGGCGGAGTTGACCCCCTCCAGCACCTTGTCCAGCACCTGCAGCAGCGCCTTGCGCTTGTAGCCCATGGAGTCGAAGGCGCCCGCCCGGATGAGGCTCTCCACCGGCCGGCGGTTCAGCTCCCGGCCGTACAGCCGGCGGCAGAACTCGTCGAAGGCGGCGTAGGGGCCGGACTCGGTCCGCTCCGCCATCAGCTGCTCCACAAAGCTGCGGCCCACGCCCTTCACCGCCGCCAGGCCGAAGCGGATGTTCCCGCCGGCCACGGTGAAGTCCGCGTCGGACTCGTTCACGTCCGGGGGCAGCAGCTCGATGCCCATGGCCCGGCACTCGGCGATGTACTCGGCCACCTTGCCGGCGCTGTCCAGTACGCTGGTCAGCAGCGCCGCCATGTATTCCTTCGGCCAGTGGCACTTCATCCAGGCCGTGCGGTAGGCCACCACGGCGTAGCACACCGCGTGGGCCTTGTTGAAGGCGTAGGAGGCGAAGTCCAGTATCTCGTCGTAGATGCTGTTGGCGATGTCCTCGCTCACGCCGTTGGCAAGACAGCCTGGGATGCTCCGGGCCGGGTCGCCGTAGACGAAGGCCTTGCGCTCGGAGTCGATGACCGCGTGCTTTTTCTTGGACATGGCCCGGCGTATCATGTCCGCCTGGCCCAGGGAGAAGCCCGCCAGGCGCTGGAAGATGCTGATGACCTGCTCCTGGTAGACGATGCAGCCGTAGGTCACGTCCAGGATGGGGCGCAGCAGCTCGTGCTTGTAGGTCACCCTCTCCGGGTGGGCGGCGCACTCCAGGAACCGGGGGATGGACTCCATGGGGCCGGGCCGGTACAGGGCGATGACGGCGGTGATGTCCTCGATGGACCGGGGCTTGAGCCCCACGCACACGCCGGTCATGCCGGTGGACTCCAGCTGGAACACGCCGCTGGTGCGGCCGTCGGTGAGCATTTTGAATGTCTCGGGGTCGTCCTCGGGGACCTTGTCCACCCGGAAGTCCGGCTGTATCCGGCGCACCAGGTCCTCCGCGTCCTTCAATACCGTCAGGTTCCGCAGGCCCAGAAAGTCCATTTTCAGCAGGCCCAGCTGCTCCAGGGTCACCATGTCGAACTGGCAGACGATGGACTCGTCGTTCCGGGCCAGGGGCACGTAGTCGGTCAGGGGCTTGGCGGTGATGACCACGCCGGCGGCGTGGGTGGATGCGTGGCGGGGCATGCCCTCCAGGGCCTTGGCCGTGTCGATGAGGTCGTGTATCTTCTCGTCGGAGTCGTACATCTCCTTGAGGGGCTTTGAAAGCCGCAGCGCCTCGTCCAGGGTCATGCCCAGGGCCCAGGGGACGTTCTTGGCCACCGCGTCCGTCTCGCCGTAGCCCACGTTCAGCACCCGGCCCACGTCCCGGATGGCCGCCCGAGCGGCCATGGTGCCGAAGGTGACGATCTGGGCCACGTGGTCCGCGCCGTACTTGCGGGAGACGTAGTCGATCACCTCGCCCCGGCGGCGGACGCAGAAGTCCATGTCGATGTCCGGCATGGTGACCCGCTCGGGGTTCAGAAACCGCTCGAAGAAGAGCTTGTATTTGATGGGGTCCACGTCGGTGATGTGCAGGGTGTAGCTGACGATGGACCCGGCGCCGGAGCCGCGCCCCGGCCCCACCGGGATGTCGTGGCCCTTGGCGAAGGCGATGAAGTCCCAGACGATGAGGAAGTAGTCCACGAACCCCATCTGGCGGATGACGCCCAGCTCGTAGTCCAGCCGGTCGGAAAGCTCCTTGCCGTAACCGGGGTACCGCTCCGCCAGGCCCTTATAGCACAGCCTCTCCAGGTAGGCGAAGCTGTCCGTCTCCCCCTCCGGCAGCTGGAACTGGGGCAGGTGATAGTGGCCGAACTCGAAGTCGAAGTCGCACATTTCGGCGATCTTCACCGTGTTGTCGTACGCCTCGGCCAAATCGGGGAACAGCGCGCGCATCTCCTCCTCGCTCTTAAGGTACAGCTCCGTGCTCTCGAACTTCATCCGGTCCGCATCGTCCACGGTCTTGCCCGTCTGCACGCACATGAGCACGTCCTGGATGTGGGCGTCCTCCCGGGTCAGGTAGTGGGCGTCGTTGGTGACCGCCAGGGGGATGCCGGTCTCGTTGTGGATGCGCGCCAGTCCCTGGGCGGCACGGCGCTCGTCGGCGATGCCGTGGTCCTGCAGCTCCAGGTAAAAGCTGCCCCGGCCGAACAGCTCGTCCAGCTCCAGGGCCCGGGCCTTGGCGGCCTCATACTGGCCCTGGACCAGCTTCTGCTGGATGTCCCCGGCCAGGCACCCGGACAGGCAGATGAGGCCCTCGGCGTGCTGGTGCAGCAGCTCCCAGTCGATGCGGGGCCGGATGTAAAAGCCGCTCACGAACCCCTCCGACACCAGCGCGCACAGGTTGTGGTAGCCGGTCTCGTTTTTGCACAGCAGGATCAGGTGGGAGTAGTTGTTGTCCAGGCCGTACTCCTTGTCGGTGCGGCCACGGGGGGCCACGTACACCTCGCAGCCGATGATGGGCTTGACGTCCGCCTGGCGGCAGGCCCGGTAAAAGTCCACCACGCCGTACATCACGCCGTGGTCGGTGATGGCCAGGGCGTCCTGGCCCATCTCTTTGGCCCGTTTGGCCAGTTGGCTGATGCGGCAGGCGCCGTCCAGCAGGCTGTATTCGCTGTGGACATGCAGATGAACGAAGGACATGTATACTCAACTCCAAATATTATTCCGGCTTGGCCGCGCGCGCCAGCTCCGTCAGCTTGCGCAGGCGGTGGTTCATACAGCTTTTGGACACGGGAGGATAGGCCAGCTGGGCCAGATCGGAGAGGCTGCATGCCGGATTGGCGATGCGCAGCAGAGCCGCCTCCTGCAGCGCGGGGGGCAGGCTGTCCAGGCCGGCGGCGGCCTCGATGGCGCGGATGGCGTCCAGCTGCTCCGCCGCCGCGTCGGTGATCTTATCGGCGTTGGCCATGTCGCAGTTGGTAATGCGGTTCATGGCGTTGGCCATGTGCTTTTCCACCTTGGCCTGCATTACCCACATGGCCGAGCGGGGCGCGCCGATGATGGTGAGGAAGTCCTCGATGGCGTCGCTGCGCTTGAAGTAGGTGATCCAGTTGCGGCCGCGCGCCGTATCCTTGGGCTCCAGGCCCAGCTCCAGCAGCAGCGCCCGGGTCTCCCGGCACACGCTCTCGTGGCCGGTGGCCAGCTCCAGATGGTAGCTCTTGGCCGGGTCCGTGGCGCTGCCCCCGGCCAGATACGCCCCCCGCAGGAAGGCCTGCCGGTCGCAGTGCTGCTCTACCAGCGCCAGGTTGAGATGGTGGGTCACCGTCCGGTCCGCGTCGTAGCCGAAGGCGGAAAAGATGGCCCGCAGCTTCTCCCGGTCCGTGATGAGAAAGGACCGCTTGCCCCCGGCGTCCGGCGGGAGCACGTCGAAGTCCAGGGAGAACGCCCGGCGGAACAGCTTGGGCAGCCGGGCGGCAAAGGCGTCGTTGGCCGTCATCACCCGTATCTGCCGCTGGGAGAACTCCCCGGCGTACAGCAGCACGCCGCAGGCCTCCGCCAGCGCGCAGCAGCGCCGGCTGAGCCCCGCCCGGCACAGCTCCGTTTTTATCTCCGAGGAAAAGCTCATGTCTCTATGTCCCGATGGCTGACCGTCACCAGCCGGCAGCGGTCCTCCATGGCCTGGGCCAGCGCCTGGGCCATGGCCACGCTCCGGTGATGGCCGCCGGTGCAGCCCACGGCCACCGTCAGCTCCCGCCGGTCCGCCTCGAAAAGCGGCAGCAGAAATTCCAGCAGTTCCGTCAGCTTTTGCAGCATCACCTGTGCGTTGCCGTTGCGGAACACATAGTCCGCCACCGGCGCGTCCAGGCCGGTGAGGTGCTGCAGGTCCGGCTCATAGTAGGGATTGGGCAGGCACCGCACGTCGAACACCAGATCCGCCTCCGGAGGCAGGCCCAGCTTGTAGCCGAAGGACAGGATGTTCAGGGAAAAGCGCCGGTCCTCCGGCTGCAGGCAGTCGCATATCCTGGCCTTGAGCCGGTTCAGGGGCGCGGAGTCGGTGCGGACGATGAAGTCCGCCCGCTCCCGCAGAGGGGCCAGAAAGGCGATCTCCTTCTCTACGGACTGGCGGATGCTCTGGCCCCGCTTGCCCAGGGGGTGGGGCCGGCGGGACTCCTTATACCGGCGCAGCAGGGTGTCCACGTCCGCCTCCAGGTAGAGGATGCGCACCTGGCAGTCCAGGCTCTCCAGCTCCGACAGCGCGGCGTCCAGCTCCTCGTAGCTCTCCACCGAGCGCACGTCCATCACCAGCGCCACCCGCTCGTACCGGCCGCGTGTGGCCAGGCACAGGGCCGCGAACCGGCCCAGCAGCGCTACGGGCAGATTGTCCACGCAGTAATAGCCAAGGTCCTCACAGATGTCCGCGGCGCGGGTCTTGCCCGCGCCGGAAAGTCCGGTTATGATGAGAAATTCCATGCCTCACTCCCCCAGGATTAGCACCTCCGGCTCCAGCGCGACGCCGGAGCTGGCCAGGACCGTTTTCTGTATATGCTCCATCAGCCGGCGCACGTCGGCGGCGGTCGCCCCGCCGGCGTTGACCACGAAGCCCGCGTGCTTTTCCGACACCTGCGCCCCGCCCACGGCACAGCCCCGCAGCCCCGCCTGGTCGATGAGCGCGGCGGCATAGCCCCCTGCGGGCCGCTTGAAGGTGCTGCCCGCCGAGGGCAGCTCCAGCGGCTGGCTGGCCCGGCGCTTGGCGGCCAGCTCCCGCATCCGGGCGAATATGGCCTCCTGGTCCCCCGGCGTCAGGGAGAACTCGGTGCGCAGGATGACGACCTCCCGGCCAGAGAAGATGCTGTGCCGGTAGGAAAAATCATGCGCCGGCCCCTCGACAGTGCGCGGCGTCAGCTCCTCGTCCAGGTACTCGGTGCGCGTTATGACGTCCTTCAGTTCCCCGCCGTAGGCCCCGGCGTTCATCACCACGCCGCCGCCCACGCTGCCGGGGATGCCGTGGGCGAATTCCAGGCCCGTCAGCCCCGCCTGGGCGGCGGCGGTGGCTGCGGCGGCCAGGGTAGCGCCGGCCTCCGCCGTCACACAGGTCCCCTCCACCGTCACCGCGCCCGCCTGGGGGCAGGTGACCAGCACGAACCGGTCCAGCCGGCCGTCTGGGGGCAGGATGTTGGTGCCGTTGCCGATGATGAGCGGCCGCACGCCGGCGGCGCGCAGCAGCCGGCACAGCCCGGCCAGCTCCTCCGCCGTCCGGGGCAGGGCCATGGCCGCCGCCGGCCCGCCGATGCGGAACGAGCAGTGCTCCGCCATGGGCTCGTCCTGCCGCACGTCGATGCCCGGCAGTTTCTCTTTTATATCACGGATAAGAGAAGAATACTCCATACAGCCTCGCTTAAAAGTCTATGCCCATGTCCACGCTCTGGTCCACCCGGCGGGCCAGGTCCTCGGCGGCGTTGTAGCCGGTCTTCTTCTGCCGGTTGGTCAGCGCGGCCAGCTCCAGGATGGCGGCCAGGTTCCGGCCGGAGCGGACGGGGATGGTCACCAGGGGCACCGGGATGCCCAGATACTCGGTGGTCTTGGTGTCCAGGCCCAGCCGGTCATAGTGCTTGCTGTTGTCCCACAGCTCCATCTCCACCACCAGGTCGATGTTGCAGCTCATCTTCACCGCGCCGATGCCGAACACGCTGGGCACGTTGATCACGCCGATGCCCCGCAGCTCCATAAAGTGGCGGATGATGGACGGGGACCGGCCCTCCAGCTGGAAGCTGGACGTGCGCAGTATCTCCACCGCGTCGTCAGCGATGAGCCGGTGGCCCTGCTTCAAAAGGCCCAGGGCGGTCTCGGATTTGCCCACGCCGCTGTCGCCGATGATGAGCATGCCCTCGCCGTAGACCTCCATCAGCACCCCGTGGACGGTCTCCCGGGGGGCCAGGTGATAGCGCAGCGAGCCGATCAGCCGGGCGTAGAACTCGGAGGTGTCCATCTCCGTGGCCAGCAGGGTGACCTCGTACTTGCGGGCCATCTCCAGGCACTCGGGCAGCACCGGCTCCCCGTGGGCGATGATCACCGCCGGCACGTGCTGGCTCATCACCGCCTGGAAGCCCGCCAGGCGCTTCTGGTGGTCCAGCTCCTCCATGATGGTGATCTCGCTCTTGCCGATGACCTGGATGCGGGAGGCGTCGAAGTGCTTCAGATAGCCCATCAGCTGGATACCGGGCCGGTTCAGGTCGGCGGAGCTTATCCGCACCCGGTCGTAATCCGGCGCGGGGCACACCACCTGCAGATTGTGCTCGGCCACGATCTGGGCCAGCTTCACGTCATATCTTTTGTTCAAAGGAGCACCCCATTTCCTTGGCGGTTCGTCGCTTCCATTTTAATACATAACATATGCCAGCGCAATCGAAATCACCTTCGTTTTTCAAGTTTTTCCGGGAATCGAAAAAAAAGCTTGCAATTTGGCGGAGGCTCTGTTATTATATTGAGGCTGTCTTGCGGACAGTAGGAAGGAGCTGATTACGATGGCAAAATGTGAGATCTGCGGAAAAGGCGTGACTTTCGGCATCAAGGTCAGCCACTCCCACCGGCGTTCCAACCGCACCTGGAAGCCCAACGTCAAGCGCGTGAAGGCGATCGTTGACGGCAAGCCTCAGCACGTTTACGTGTGCACCCGCTGCCTGCGCAGCGGCAAGGTCCAGCGGGCCGTGTGATCATCGTAAAAGCCAGAAGTCCGGAGCGTTTCGCTCCGGACTTTTTCGTTGGAGCTTTTATCTGCCCAGCTGGCGGGTCTTCTCCACCGCGTCGATGACGGCCTGGGCCGCGCCGGCCCGGAAGGCGCTCCTCTCCAGAGCCAGCACCCCCTGGATGGTGGTGCCGCCGGGAGAGCACACCGCGTCCTTCAGCGCGCCGGGATGGCGGCCGTCCTGCCGGGCCAGCGCGGCGGCGCCCTCCACTGCGGCGGCGGCGTAGCGCAGCGCCCGGTCACGGGGCATGCCGCAGGCCACCGCCCCGTCGCTGAGGGCCTCGATGAACATGTACGCGAAGGCGGGGGTGCACCCGCCGATGGTGCCGGCGATGTCCATCAGCTTCTCCGGGCAGGCGTCCCACAGCCCGGCTCCCGCCATGGCGGCGGCAAGCTCCGCCTCCTCCGCCGGCTCCGTGTCCCGGCCGCACCAGGCCACCAGGCCCTTGCCGATGCCCACCGGTGTGTTGGGGCACAGACGGATGACGGGGCAGCGCATGCCGGCCATGGACTGGATGGCGGCGGTGTCCAGACCGGCGGCCACGGACACCAGCACGAACCGCTCCCCCTGCCGATGCTCCAGCACCGGGGCCAGCTCCGCCAGGCACCCGGCCATATCGGCGGGCTTCACCCCCAGGAAGATGTACCTGGACGCGGCGGCTACGGTCTTGGGGTCGGCGGCCGCGCAGCCCAGCTCCGCCGCCAGGTCGGCGGCCTTTTCCGGCGTGCGGTTGGATACCACGATTTTCTTCGGCGTGGTGGATACCGCTGCGGCCCGGGCCAGCGCCCCGCCCATATTCCCTACGCCGATGAAGCCCAAAAGATACATGCTCATTCTCCTTTTTCTGTCCGTATTATGGGACACTTGCGCTTGCGCGCACGCCCTGTGCGTGTTATGATAGTCACCAGGGTCCCGACACGGCGCTCTCGGCGCCGGCGGCCTTGATCGCCGCCAGGGCCAGCACCCGTGTGGGATCCAGGCACCTCTCCATGAGCCCCAGCTGCGCAAAGGCGATGGGCAGCTCCGTGCAGGCCAGCACGAACTTCTCCGCCCCCTGGGCGCGCAGATCGGCCAGCACGTCCGGCACCGGGATGCTCTCCAGGGGCACGGCGCGGCCCTTCACCCCGTCGTAGATAAGGCGCATGACCTCTCTCTGCAGATCGGCGGCGGGATAGACCGCCTTTATCCCCGCTTCGGCCAGAGCCTTTTCGTACACGCCGCTTTGCACGGTGCCGTCCGTGGCCAGCACGCCGGCGGTCTTCACCCCTGCCCGGCGCAGCGCCTGGGCGGTCAGCCGAGGCATGTGCAGCACCGGCACGGACACCGCCTCCGCCACGCTGTCGTAAAAATAATGGGCGGTGTTGCAGGGCATGAGCAGCAGCTCCGCCCCGGCCGCTTCCAGCCGTCGGGCGCTCTTTCTAAGCTCCGGTACCGGGTCCTCGCCCCCGTGGAGGATGGCGGCGGTCCGGTCGGGGATGTCCGTATCCACGTCCGCGATCAGATGCAGATGTTCCTGGTCGCAGCCGGCCCTGGTCAGGGCGATGATCTTCTCCATCAGGTCGCATGTGGCCGCCGGCCCCATGCCGCCGATGATGCCCACCGTCTTGCCCACGCGCTCACCCCCGTTCGCTCTTATTTTAGGCGCTGGCCCGGCCTGCGTCAAGCAGTTTTGAAAGGAACCGTTCTATGGACACACGGCCCATCGGCATATTCGACTCCGGCCTGGGCGGCCTGACCGCCGTGCGGGCCCTGGTGCACGCCGCCCCCTGGGAGAGCTTCGTCTACCTGGGGGACACGAAGAACGCCCCCTACGGGGACCGGTCCCGGGAGGAGCTGGTGGCGCTCTCCCGGCAGAACGTGCGCTTTCTCCGCCGGCAGGGGGTCAAGGCCATCCTGGTGGCATGCAACACCTCCACCGCCAACGCCATGGACGCCATGCGCGCGGAGAATCCCGATCTGCCGGTGATCGGCGTCATCGAGCCGGCGGCGGCGGCGGCCGTATCCGTGACGGAGACGGGGCGCATCGGCGTGATGGCCACGGCGGCCACGGTGGCGAGCGGGGCCTATGCGCGGGCCGTGGGGCGGCTGGACCCCCGCGCGGCCGTGACGGCGGTGGCCTGCCCCAAGCTGGTGCCCCTGGTGGAGAGCGGCCGCACCGCGCCGGAGGACGGCGAGCTTCGCGCGGCGGCGGCGGAGTACGCCGCGCCGCTGCTGGCGGCGGGGGTGGACACGGTGGTGCTGGGCTGCACCCACTACCCCATCATCCGCCGGGCCATCCGGGCCGCGCTGAGGCCGGACACAGCGCTGATAGACTCCGGGGCGGCCTCTGTGGGCGTGCTTTTGAAGGCATTGGAATCCTGTGGCCAGCTGGGGGACACGGCCGGGACCGGCAGCCGCCGGTTCTGCTGCACCGCGTCGCCGGACACCTTCGTGGCCGTGGGGTCCGCCTTTTTGGGCTGGGACATGTCGGGCGCGACTGAGCCGGCCGCGCTGTAAGGAGGGCGTATCATGGCAAAGTCGGCCAATCAGAAGCTGAAGCTGCTATACCTGTGCCGGTATCTGCTGCGCCGGTCGGATGAGGAACACCCGGTGACGGTGGCCCAGATGATCGACTACCTGGCCCGACAGGACGTCGCCGCCGAGCGCAAGAGCGTGTACGACGATATGGAGGCCCTGCGGCTGTTCGGCCTGGACGTACAGACCGTCCGCGTGGGCTCCGCCACGGGCTACTTCATCGGCCAGCGGCAGTTCCAGCTGCCAGAGCTGAAGCTACTGGTGGACAGCGTACAGTCGTCCAAGTTCATCACGGAGAAGAAGTCCCTGGAGCTTATCGGCAAGCTGGAGAGCCTGGCCAGCGAGCACCAGGCCCGGCAGCTGAACCACCAGGTCTACGTCCGGGGCCGCATCAAGACCATGAATGAGTCCATCTACTACAACGTGGACGAGATACAGGCCGCCATCGACGCGGACCGGCCCGTCAGCTTCCGGTATTTCGACCTGGACGTTACCAAGCGCCGGGCCTGGCGCCGGGACGGAGGACGCTACGCCGTCAGCCCCTGGGCGCTGATGTGGGACAACGAGAACTATTACCTGATCGCCTACGACCACGATAACGCCGCCATCCGCCACTACCGGGTGGACAAGATGGCCTCCATCTCCCCGCTGGAGGGCCCCCGGCAGGGGGCGGACGCCTTTGCCCGGCTGGACATGGCCGGCTACTCCGACGCCCACTTCGGCATGTTCTCCGGGGATGTGCAGACCGTGCGCCTGTGCTTTGAAAACGATCTGGCCGGACCGGTGGTGGACCAGTTCGGCCAGGACGTGAGCCTGGTGCCCCTGGACGGGGAGCGGTTCTCCGTGACGGTGAACGTGGCGGTGAACCGGCAGCTGTTCGGGTGGCTGTGCGGCTTCGGGACCAGGGCGCGCATCCTCTCGCCGGCATCGGCGGTGGAGGGGATGCGCCTGCATTTGGACCAGGTACGGGCGCTGTATTAAAACAGCACCCGGCACACCAGGTCCATCCAGCCCTCCGCCGTCATCGCCAGCACCAGCACCCCCCAGAAGAGCAGCTGTCCCATCACATTCTTCTTCGACATCGACCGTACCATCCTTTCTGTTTTTGTTTATGACAGCAGGATACCCGGCGCGCCGTCCCATAAAACGGACAGCCGGCCGGGCAGGAGGAAATATTATGGATAACATGCAGACGGAAAACGGCTGCGGCGTGCTGTTCATCGTGGCCACGCCCATCGGCAACGCCCAGGACATGTCCCCACGGGGCAGGTCCATCCTGGAGCGGGCGGACGTGATCGCGGCGGAGGACACCCGCCGGAGCGTGGTGCTGCTGAACAAGCTGGGCGTGCGGGGTAAGCTGGCCAGCAACCACAAGTTCAACGAGCACGGCAAGGCCCGGTACTTCATCGACCTTTTGAAGGCCGGCCAGAGCGTGGCGGTCATCACCGACGCGGGCACGCCCTGCATCTCCGACCCCGGCAACGAGCTGATAAAGTCCGCCGTGGCCGAGGGCATCCGTGTGGTGGGCATACCGGGTCCCTGCGCGGCGGTGACGGCCCTTTCTGTGTCCGGGTTCGACCTGTCCGCCTTCGTGTTCCGGGGGTTCCTGCCCCGTGAGAACGCGGACCGGGGCCGGCTGCTGGAGCAGATGCGCCGGGGCAGCGTGCGCACCTATGTGTTCTATGAGTCCCCCAAGCGGGTGATGGACGCGGTGGAGTATTTCATCCGGGAGGCCGTGCCCTGCCGGATGTGCCTGTGCAACGATCTGACCAAGCTGCACGAGACCGCCTTCCGGGGCACGCCGGAGGATGTCCGGGACCAGCTGCTGGCCAAGGGGAACTACGAAAAGGGCGAGTTCTGCCTGGTGCTGGAGCTGGACGAGGCGTTCCTGCAGCCGAAGCAGGAGCACGTGGTGTCCGCCGAGGCGCTGCTGGTGGACGCCATGGTCCGCCAGGGCTGCCGGCCCAAGGACGCCATCAAAGCGGTGCTGGCCGACCAGGCCAACACCTACAGCAAGAACGAGCTCTACGCCGCCAGCCTGCGGCTGAAGGACCTGTTCGGATAACGAAAAAAACTCCCCCATGGGGGGAGTTTTTCCACAGACGCGGGCAAAGGCCGCTATACTATTCCTGTTCCGCGTGGGCCCTTTTGTGGGCCTCGGGGCTGGGGATACCGCCGCCGTGGGCGGCGATGTATGCCTGGATGCAGGCGAAGCTCTCGTCGGAGATGTCGTGCTCGATCTTGCAGGCGTCCTTATAGGCCACCTCTTTGTCCACCCCCAGGCTCATGAGCACGGCGGCGATGGTCTCGTGCCGCTCGTAGATGCGCCTGGCGATGGCCAGCCCCTTCTCCTCCAGGTGCAGCATCCGGTCTTCGTCCCGGCTGATGTAGCCGTTCTCCTCCAGCTGCTTCATGGCCACGCTCACCGAGGGCTTGGAGTAGCCCAGGGAATTGGCCACGTCGAT
>CANPXW010000051.1 GCA_947587025.1 uncultured Oscillospiraceae bacterium | reverse complement strand
TAGCCGTTCTCCTCCAGCTGCTTCATGGCCACGCTCACCGAGGGCTTGGAGTAGCCCAGGGAATTGGCCACGTCGATGGAGCGGACGAAGCCCTTTTCCATGGACAGCATGTAGATGGCTTCCAGATAATCTTCCGCAGATTCGTGGATATTCATGGCGTCCCCTCCCGATACGTTTTGGTAAATCTATTCTAACACACCGCCCGCACAAAAACAAGTCCGGGCCGAAAGGCGAAATATGACACGCATCCCCTCCTATGTGAAAGACGTGATGGAGCAGCTGGGGCGCGCCGGCTTCGCGGCGTACCTGGTGGGCGGCTGCGTGCGGGACAGCCTGCTGGGGCTGGAGCCTCACGACTGGGACCTGTGCACCGACGCGCTGCCGGAGCAGACGGAGCGGGCGCTGGACGGCCGGCGCATCATCGAGACGGGCATCCGCCACGGCACGGTGACGGTGCTCACGCCGGGCGGGCCGGTGGAGGTGACCACCTTCCGCACCGACGGGGCGTATCTGGACAACCGCCGGCCGGAGCATGTCACCTTCGTGCCCCGGCTGGAGGACGACCTGGCCCGGCGGGACTTCACCGTCAACGCCATGGCCATGGGGCCGGACGGGGCGGTAGTGGACCTGTACGGCGGGCAGGCCGATCTGCGCGCGGGCGTCATCCGCTGCGTGGGGGAGGCGGACCGGCGCTTTTCCGAGGACGCGCTGCGTGTTCTGCGGGCGCTGCGGTTCGCCTCCCGGCTGCGGTTCTCCATCGAGCCGGCCACGGCGGAGAGCCTGCTGAAAAACCGGGCGCTGCTGGACAACATCGCCGCCGAGCGGATATTCTCCGAGCTACTGGGCATCCTCACCGGCCCCGGTGTGGAGCGCGTCCTGCTCACCTTCGCCCCGGTGATCTTCCAGATCATCCCGGAGCTGGCCTGCGAGGCGGGCTTCGACCAGAGAAACCCCTACCACATCCACGACGTGTGGACCCACTCCGCGCTGGCGGCGGCGGCCACGCCGCCGGACGCCGTCCTGCGCCTGACCATGCTGCTGCACGACGTGGGCAAGCCGGAGACCTTCTTCACCGACCAGACGGGCGTGGGCCACTTTTACGGCCACGCTCAGGCCGGGGCCGCAAAGGCGGAGGCCATCCTGCGCCGGCTGCGATGCGACAACGCCACGCGGGAGCGGGTGTGCCTGCTCATCGCCCGGCACGCCGACCCGCCCCCCAGGACCCCCAAGGCCGCGCGGCGGCTGCTGGCCAAGCTGGGCCCGGACACGGCGCGGCAGCTGGAGGCCTGCTGGCGGGCCGACTGCGCCGACCGCGCCCAGGACGTGAAAACGCGCAACGCCGCCCTGTTCGACCAGGCCCATGGGCTGCTGGAGGACGCCCTGGCCCAGCCGGAGGCCTGTCTGGGACTGAAGAGCCTGGCCGTCAGCGGCCGGGACATCCTGGCCCTGGGGGTACCGGAGGGGCCGGCGGTGGGCCGGACGCTGCAGGCGCTGCTGGATGAGGTGCTGGACGGGACGCTGCCCAACGAGCGCGGCCCGCTGCTGGACCGGGCCAGGGCGCTGCTGGGCGGGGATTGCAATCCGCCCGGCGGGGGTATATAATCGTGCACATACCGATTACAGGGAGATGACCTTCTTGAACATCCAAGTGACCGCCGACAGCACCTGCGATCTGACGCCGGCGCTTATCGCACGGGAGCACATCATCATCACGCCGCTGACCGTCAGCTGCGGCGGGGAGAGCTTTCACGACGGGGTGGACATCGCCCCCGACAGCCTGTATGAAAAAATACGCGCCACAGGCCAGCTGGCCTCCACGGCGGCGGTGAACGTGCAGGAGTATATGGACGCCTTTTCCGCCGCCCTGAAGGACCACGACGCGGTGGTCCACTTCACCATCAGCTCGGACATGTCCGCCTGCTACCAGAACGCCTGCATCGCCGCCCAGGAGCTGGGCAGCGTGTACGTGGTGGACAGCCGGAACCTGTCCACGGGCATCGGCCACCTGGTGCTGGACGCCTGTCAGATGGCGGCCGACGGCGTGGACGCGGCGGCCATCCAGGCAGAGCTGACCGCCCGCCGGGAGAAGCTGGACGTCAGCTTCGTGGTGGACACGCTGGAATATCTGCGCAAGGGAGGCCGGTGCAGCGCCTTGGCGGCCATGGGCGCCAACATGCTCAAGCTCCACCCCTGCATCTTCGTCCGGGACGGCCAGATGGGCGTGGGCAAGAAATACCGGGGAAAGCTCATCGAGTGCGTGCGGGCCTACGTGCGGGACAAGCTGGCCGAGCCGGACACCGTGGACCTGCGGCGGGTGTTCATCACCGACTCCGGCGTGGGCGAGGACGTGCGCGCCGCCGCCGAGGAGGAGGTGCGCCGGGCCGTGCCTTTCCGGGAAGTGATACATACCCGCGCCGGCTGCACCGTATCCTCCCACTGCGGACCGGGCACGCTGGGCATATTGTTTTATCGAAAATAAAAAACGGGCCGGAAAAATACGCATATTTCGACCCACTTTTCCTCGCGAAAAAAGGAAAGAAATATATAGATATTTATTTTATATCCCGGTCTTGTTTTTCGGCAGAAAGTATAATATAATTTTAAGCGATAAGATCACTTTTCAAAGGAGGATATGACGATGCCCAGACCGAAAGGCAGCAAGAACAAGCCCAAGAAGGTCTCCGCCGCCCAGCAGTTCCAGCAGAAGCTGGCTGCCCAGATGTCTCTCAAGCAGACGCTGGAGGCCCAGCAGGCCGACATCCTGGCCGCCATCGAAAAGCAGAAGCAGCTGCTCAAGGCCAAGAAGAAGGAGCTGCGCGCCGTGGACAAGGCCATCGCGGCTCTGACCGCCGAGCAGGAAAAGGCCGAGGCCGTCAAGGCTGCCGCCGCCCGCCAGGAGGAGATCGCCCAGGTGGTCGATAAGCTGGTCAGCAGCGGCAAGAGCCCGGACGAGATCCTTCAGATGCTCAAACAATAAATAAAGAGCGCGGCCGGCCGGCGAAGCGATGCCGGCCGGCTCCGTTTTCAGGAGAGTGAAGCTATGCGTCCCATGCGCGACATGCTCCGGGGCAAAAAGGCCGTCTTTTTCGACCTGGACGGCACGCTCATCGACTCCATCGGCGTGTGGAACGAGACGGACCGCATCCTGTACCGGGAGCTGACCGGCGCGGAGGGCGACCCCGCCGTGCTGCAGGCCCAGCGGGACGAGGCGCTGCGCCGGTTCCAGGGGGAGGATGACCCCTATATGCACTACTGCGCCCTGCTGCGGGAAAAATACGGCGTCCAGGCATCCGCAGAGCAGCTGTACCAGCGGCGGTACGCCATCGCCCGCGCCCTGCAGCGGGACATGGACTACAAGCCCGGCGCGGACCGCTTCCTGGGCGCGCTGAAGGCCTCGGGCTATACCCTGGCCCTGACCACCACCACCCGCCGGCGGAGCATAGACACCTACCGCACCGAGAGCCCCCGTATCGCCGCGAAGGCCCCGCTGGACAGGACCTTTGACCGCATCTACGCCTGCGAGGACGTGCGCCGCATCAAGCCGGACCCGGAGGTCTATCTGCTGGCCATGGAGGAGCTGGGGCTGGAGCCGGCCCGATGCCTGGTGTTCGAGGACGCGCTGGTAGGGGTCCAGGCGGCCAGGGCGGCCGGGCTGGAGGTGTGCGCCGTATACGACCGGCATGCCGACCCGGACCGGGATGCCATCAACGCCCTGGCCCACTGGCAGGCGGACGGCTGGCTGACGCTGCTGGTGGAAGTGAAAATGGAGGAGAACGAAAATGAAAAAGCTTGACCGCATCATGGCCGTCATCATGAGCCTGACCGGGGCCTATTTTCTGGGCTTCGTCATCTGGCAGGTGATCGACCAGAGCTCCCACCCGGAAAAGTATCTGGTCCAGTCCGCGCCCTGGTATCTGTCTATCGAGATCAACGCCCTGATCACCGCCGGCCTCATGGCCCTGGAGATGGTGATATACATCGTCTTCCGGCGGGTGATGAAGGCGAAGGAGCAAAAACGACAGCAGAAAAAATAAAACGCCGGGCCTGCGAGAATGCAGGCCCGGTCTTTTTATCCCTCTCAGTCCGTGGGAAGGGGCACCCGCTCCATGAGGATGGTGCCGAAGCAGGTCACGCTGCGCTCCGCGTCGTGGGCCACCGTCTGGTCCGCATCCTTCCGCTTCCGGTTGAGCGCGAACAGGTACAGGTTCCCCACGAAGTCCTGGCACACCTGTTTGCACAGAAATTCCCCGTCCAGCAGCAGCGCCGCCACCTCTCCGTCCCTGGGCGCCCGTTTCTGCCCCAGGGCGATGGACCCATCCGGCAGATAGGGCTCCATGCTGTCGCCGTTGATGCGCACGGCGAAATCCGCCGCGCTGTCCGCCGGGACCGGATAATCCTCCCAGGGATTGCCGAAGTCCGGGTCGCCCCGGCCGGCGGCAAAGGCGCTGCCGAACAGGGGGATGACCTTCGTCTGCTTCACCTGGGCCGGCGCGGCCGCCGCCATGCGCCGCTTCTCCTCCGTCGTCACGGCCCGGACCACGCGCTGGCCGTGGCTGTCCAGGCCGTCGTAGTCCCTGGCCAGAGCGCGGGCGTCCTCAGAGAATTCCCTTGCCCGCTCCCCGTCCGCGAAGTCGTCCAGCGGTCGGTCCAGCGCCCGTGCGATGGCGCTCATCACCGCCAGAGTGGGGCTCTTCGTCTCCCCGCCGGTGATCTTGTTCAGCGTCCCCCGGGACACCCCGGACCGGGCCGACAGCTCCTCCACCGTCAGCCCCGCCATTTTGCGGTACTGATTGATACGCTCGCCCACGTCCATACGCGCTCGCCTCCTGTCATCCCCATTGTAACCCGTATCTTACCCATCTGTCAACCTAAAAAATCCACTTTTCGGTATAAAATCCCCTTGACATGTCCCGTATTCGGTGATATATTAAGGACATAAAGCACCGGAAACGGTACAGAACGCATCGGATACTGACCCGAAAAGGAGGATATAGGATGGATTGGAGACAGGAAGCGGCGGAGAAGCTGACCCAATATGAGGCCCGGCGGCAGGCGCTGGAGAACATCCCGGCGGAGATCCGCCGGCTGGAACTGGACTACACGGCCCTGCGGGCGTCGGCGGCGGACAGCATCCCCACCCCGTCAGGGGGCAGCCGGCGGGAGGACGCGATGCTCTCGAACATCGTCCGGCGGGAGGAGCTGGCCCGGCAGCTGGAGTCGGCCAGGGCCTGGGTGGCCCTGACAGACAGCGGCCTGGATGCTCTGGACGAGGAGGACCGGCTGGTGCTGGACCGGTTCTATGTGCACCGGCACAAGGGGGCCTGCGAGCGGCTGTGCGAGGAGCTGGACCGGGAGAAGGCCCAGGTCTACCGCCGCCGGGACCGGGCGCTGCGGCGCTTCACCCTGGCCCTGTACGGCGGCCTGGAGAACTGAAAAAAGAGTGCAGGCCCGAAGGTCTGCACTCTCTTTATGCCGTTTTCTGTCAGCCGATCTTGATGTAATCCTTGGAGACGTATCCGCTGCAGGGGGAGCTGATCTTGTACCAGTTTCCTTCGGTGGCCGTGATGGTCACGCTCTGGCCATCGACCAGGGTGCCGACGGAGCTGTAGCTGGTGCCCGGTCCGCTGCGCACGTTCAGGTACGACTTGACGTTGGTGACCTTGCCGATGGTGCCGCCGGAGCTGGTGGTGCCGCCGCCGGTGCTCAGGTAGGAGGAGGAGACGTAGCCCGTCTTCTCGCCGTACTTGACCTGATACCAGCCGCCGCTGGTGCCGGTGATGGTCAGGGTATCGTTCTTCTTGACCGTGCCCAGCACGCTGTAGCCGGTGCCCGGTCCGCTGCGCACGTTCAGCAGATCGGCCGTCACGGTGCCGGTGCCGCTGGACTGGCTGACGGAGAAGTTGCTGCCGCTGTAGCTGCCCTCCAGCAGGCTGGTGGAGATGAACAGGCTCTGGTTGTTGTAGCTGACGCGGGTCCAGCTGCCGGACACGCCGGTGCGGGTCAGAGAGGTGCCGCCGGCCACGGTGGTCACCACGCTGTAGCCCTGTCCCGGACCGGAGCGCAGATGGGCGCCGGAGCTGGTGGCCACCTTCACGGTGCCGCTGGCCTCGGTGACGGAATAGCTGCTGCCGCCGCCCTGGGTCTGGGTCGTGCCCTGGGACTGAGTCGTACCCTGGGTCTGGGTCGTGCCCTGGGTCTGGGTCGTGCCCTGGGTCTGGGTGGTGCCGGGTGCGGTGGAGCTGAGGTAATTCTCCGCGATGAAGCCCGTCACGCCCTGGTAAGTGATGCGGCTCCAGCCGGTGTTGGTCCGGCCGGTGCGGGTCAGCTGGGTGCCGTTGGCCACGGTGGCCATGGGATCGTTATCGGTACTGGGGTCCCGGCGGATATTGACCGCGCCCTTGCTGTTGACCACGTACACCGTGTCGTTCACCGTGGTGATGGTGTAGTTGGGCACGGCCGTGGGCTCCGGGCTGGCCGTGGGCACGGGAGTCTGGGTAGGCACGGGGGTCTGGGTGGGCTTGGGGGTAGCGCTGGGCTCGGGACTGGCGCTGGCCTCGGGAGAGGCGTTCGGGTCCGCCGTGCTGGTGGTCACCATCGCCGGCGTACCGTTGAAGTTCTCAGAGGTCTGCACGCCGCCCTCGGGCCGGTTGAGCTTGATCACCAGCACGATGGCCACCACGATGATGACGAAAATGATGGCCAGCACGGTGATGATCTGCCACAGGTGCCTGTCGCCGCCGGAGGTCTTGGGGGACCCGTCCGCGTTACGCGCCGTAGTGGTCGGCCGAGGGCCGCCGCTGGCGGGACGCTTTTTCTCCCCCGCGTAGGCGGGCGTGAAAAAGCCCTCGCCCTTTTCCGCTGCCTGCCCGTCGCTCTCTGCGGGCCGGACCGGCTTGGGCAGATCGCCCAGGGCGTCGTCGCGCTTGCCCAATTTCTTTTTTCCTGTCGCGGCCGCAGCGGACAGGTCTTCCACCCGCCCGGAATCCATCGGCCGGTTGCACTTGCGGCAGACCTTCAGGTCGGCCGGCATGGTCGCCCCGCAGTTGGGGCACTTGCGCGTGATCTTGCTCATATTACTGCTCCCCCATTGAATTTACGTTGATGATATGGTGATAGTCGCGTCGCGCTCCCGCGCGGATCACTTTCTCTCTCCCGCCATGTGGACGATACCGTCCTCCACTCGCAGCTGCCCCTGGCAGTACATGGCGATGGCCTTCGGCAGAAGCTTCCACTCCGCCTCCTCCATGATGCGCCGCTGGAGCGTCTTGGAGGTATCCCCCTCCCAGACCTCCACCGCCTGCTGGAGGATGATGGGCCCGGTGGGCCCGGCGGTGACGAAGTAGGCCGTGGCGCCGGACAGCTTCACCCCCGCCCGGATAGCCCGCTCGTAGGGCTCCATGGAGTTGAAGTCGCTGTCTCCAAAGGCGGGCAGCAGGCTGGGACAGACGTTGATGATGCGGTTTTCATACTCCCGCAGGGCGTTGGGCCCCAGGCTGTGCACGTACCCGGCCAGCACCACCAGCTCCGCGTCCAGGTCCTGGAGCTTCTGCTCCACGGCGGTGTTGAAGCTCTGCACGTTGGGAAACAGGCTCCGGTCCACCACGTAGGCGGGCAGATTGGCGCTCTTGGCCCGGACCAGGGCATACGCCTCCGGGTCGGAGGAGATCACCGCCGTCAGCTCGCAGTTGGGTATCTCCCCGAACAGGTGGGAGTCCATCACCGCCTGCAGATTCGTCCCGCCGCCGGATACCAGCACTACCGTTTTCACCATAGGCCGAAGCACCTCCTTGCCGCACAGCGCCGATTTTGCAAATTTTTAACTCTTTGTTACCGTATTGTAACATACCTTTCCGCAAAGTGCAACACATTTCGACAGGTTTCCATAAAAAATTTCTGCTTTTTTCTTCCAAAACAGAAAAAGACGCGGCTCCATGGCCGCGTCTTTGCGTTTTTATGGGGCTTATTCCCCTTTGATGTACGCTTCCCGCTCCTTTTTGAACTGCTCGGTGTCGGCAAAGCCGCAGCCGAACATCTCCGGGCAGAAGCCCCGGTAGACGCACTCCCGCACCATGCAGGAGGCCAGCTCCGGCTCCACCTTGGCCACCTCGTCCTTCACCAGCTGCCAGGCGGCGCGGGTCTCGGGGCTGGCGCAGTTACACAGCCGCTTGCGGCTGATGTTGATCATGGCCTGGCCGTCGGCCTCGCACTCATGGCTGACCGGAGCGCCCTGGGGCAGCTCGGTCCGGTCCGTACCGGTGCGGTCGGTGCGCTGGGTCTTGACGAAGTGCTCGATGCCGAACTTGTGGCGCACGAAGTGCACGCTCACCCAGTAGGGCAGATCCACCCACCGCCAGGCGAACTTCATCTTCCGGATGGGGGAGTGCTCAGCCATGATGAGCTTCCGCTTCCAGGCGGAGTCGGGATAGGCTCCCTTGGTCTTGCCGATGGTGTTCATGGTGGCGTTTTTGATGTCCTGCCAGTTGTCCTCATGCTGGAAAAACAGCACCCTCGTGTTCAGCTCGCTCATAGCGCCGGTCCTCCTGTGTGTATGTTTTCCCCAGTATAGCACAGAAATCCCCGTTCGCATAGCAAAAAATCGAAACCGCGCATTTAAGAGCATTCAGAAGAAAACAAGAGCATTCAAGAGCAAATGAAGAATTTTTAAAATCTTCTGTTGACACTTTTCTCCATTCGTGCTATAAAGATAGAGCGCCTTCGCGAGAGGGCGGCAAAATGGTCAAAAACATTTAACTATATGCGGAGGAAAACGAATGAGCACGACAATGGTGAAGCCTGCCGATGTCGTCCGCAAGTGGTATGTGCTCGACGCCGCCGGCAAGCCCATGGGCAAGACTGCGGTGATCGCCGCCGATCTGCTGCGGGGCAAGCGGAAGGTGGATTACACCCCCCACGTGGACTGCGGCGATTACGTCATCATCATCAACGCCGAGCAGGCGGTGCTGACCGGCAAGAAGCTGGAGCAGAAGTACTACCGGACCCACTCCGGCTACCCCGGCGGCCTGCATGAGACCCAGTACAGCCGCCTGATGGCCAGCAAGCCTGAGCTGGCTATGCGTCTGGCGGTGCGGGGCATGCTGCAGAAGAACGCCATGGCCAAGAACCAGCTGACCCGTCTGCGCGTGTTCCGTGGCAGCGAGCACACCCACCAGGCCCAGAAGCCCGAGATGTATGTGGAAGGAGGCAACAACTAATGGCTACCTATCAGTCCAAGCGTCCGTACCTGTACGGCACCGGCCGGCGTAAGAGCTCCGTTGCCCGCGTCCACCTGATCCCCGGCGGCTCCGGCGTCATCACCGTCAACGGCCGCAGCATCGACGACTACTTCGGTCTGGAGACCCTGAAGCTGATCGTCCGTCAGCCCCTGGTGACCACCGGCACCACCGACAAGGTGGACATCGAGGCCACCGTGTCCGGCGGCGGCGTCACCGGCCAGGCCGGCGCCATCCGCCACGGCATCGCCCGGGCCCTGCTGCTGGTCAACGAGGAGTACCGCGCTCCCCTGAAGGCCGCTGGCTTCCTCACCCGCGACCCGCGCATGAAGGAGCGCAAGAAATACGGCCTCAAGGCCGCCCGCCGCGCGCCCCAGTTCAGCAAGCGCTGATCTCTTATCAAAACACATCAAAGACCCGGAGACCAAAACGGTCTCCGGGTCGTTTGTTTCTGTTTTTATTCCTCCTGAAACAGCTTGCCCAGCAGCTTCATCATCTCTTCCACGTTCACGGGCTTGGCCAGGTACCCGCTCATGCCGGCGGCGTGCGCCTGGGCCCGGTCCTCCTCGAAGGCGTTGGCGGTCATGGCGATGATGGGGACGCTGGCCTGGACGGGGTCCTCCAGCGCCCGGATGGCCCGGGTGGCGGCGTAGCCGTCCATGATGGGCATCTGGATGTCCATGAGCACCAGGTCGTAGTGCCCCGGCGGGGAGGTGCGCACCATGTCGCAGGCCACCTGGCCGTTCTCGGCGCACTCCACCACGAAGCCGGCCTCCCCCAGCAGCTCGGCGGCGATCTCCCGGTTGAGCTCGTTGTCCTCGGCCAGCAGCACCCGCTTGCCCACGAACCGCTCGTCCGCTGGCGCGGCCGCCGGCGCCTCGGCGCTCTCCGCCGTCTGGCCCAGGCTGCGCTCCAGGGCATGGTGCAGATCGGAGGCGAACAGGGGCTTGCTGATGAAGCCGGTGACGCCGGCCTGCCGTGCTTCGGTCTCGATGTCGGACCAGTCGTAGGCACTCATGAGGATGATGGGCGAGTCCTCGCCCACGATGCGGCGTATCTGGCGGACGGTCTCCACGCCGTTCATCTCCGGCATGGACCAGTCCACGATGTACACCTCGAAGGGGTCGGCCAGCTCGATGGCCTCGGCGGTGCGGATGACCGCCTCTCTGCCCGACAGGGTCCACTCCGCCCGCATGCCGATCTGGCGCAGCATCTTGGACACGCTCTGGCAGCTGACCAGGTCGTCGTCCACCACCAGCCCCCGCAGACCGCTCAGCTCCGCGATGGGGCCCATGTCCCGGTGCTCGGCGGTGAAGCGCAGCTCCAGGACCACCGTGAAGGTGGTGCCCCTGCCGGGCTCGCTGTCCACCGTGATGGTGCCGCCCATCATATCCACGATGTTTTTGGTGATGGCCATGCCCAGGCCGGTGCCCTGGATGCCGCTGACGGTGGTGGTCCGCTCCCGGGTGAAGGGGTCGAACACGGTCTTGGCGAATTCCGGGCTCATGCCGATGCCGGTGTCGCTGACCGTGAACTCATATATGCCCCGGCCGGGCTTCTTGGAGGGCTTCTGGGTGACCCGGACGGCCACCTTGCCCCCGGCGGAGGTGAACTTGATGGCGTTGGAGGTCAGGTTCAGCAGGATCTGGTTCAGCCGCAGCCGGTCGCAGAATACCTCCTCGTCGGTCACGTCCACGGTGTCGATGAACAGCTCCAGCTGCTTGGCGTGCACGTCGGACTGGATGATGTTCCGCAGCCCCTGCAGGATGTCCGCCAGGTCCTCCGGCCGTTCCTCGATGGTCACCTTGCCCGACTCGATGCGGCTCATGTCCAGCACGTCGTTGATCAGGCTCAGCAGGTGGTTGGAGGCCTGGGCGATCTTGGCCAGGTAATCCCTGGCCCGCTCCTGATTGTCCAGGTGTGTGGTGGTCAGGGCGGTATAGCCGATGATGGCGTTCATGGGGGTGCGTATGTCGTGGGACATGTTGTTGAGGAAGGTGGTCTTGGCCCGGTTGGCGGCGTCGGCGGCCCGCAGGGCGGCGGACAGCTCCTCGGTCCTGGCCTCAAGCTCGGCGGTGGCCTGGGCCACCTTCTCCTTCAGCCGCCGCTGATTGCGGGTGCGCACCGTCAGCATGGCCAGGCTGAACAGCAGCAGCAGCAACAGCGCCGTGGCCGCGATGCCGTAGATAGGCTCGTTATAGATGAAGGCGATCAGGCTCATCTGGCCGCCCCGGCCGGCGTCGATCTCCCGGGAGGCGATGGCGTCCAGCTGGGCGGCGCTGAAGCTGTCGATGCCCTTGTCCAGCAGGCTCAGCAGATACCGGCCCCCCGGCACCCCGTTGTCCACCGCGTAGGCCAGGCCGGTGCTGCCCATCACCACGGAGGACAGCCGGTTGCGGGAGTCGTTCTGCACGTACCGCTCGGCGGTGTAGGCATAGAGGATGGCCGCGTCCACCTGGCCGTCCAGCACCGCCTGGACGCACTCCTGGGTGGTGCCCAGCTGCACCAGCTCGCTGTCCTGGTACCGGCTGGCCACGTAGGACAGGATGGCGTCGGCGCGCCGGACCACCGCCAAACGCTCCACCGTGCCGGAGAAGCCGTCCAGGGTCAGGCGGGCGAAGTTGGTCTGGTAATAGGGGGCTGTGATCTTGTAGCCCTCCTCCTCGGCCAGATAGTAATCCCCCACGTAGTCCAGTATCACGTCCGCTGCGCCCTCGGCCCGCAGATCGTAGTACTCGTCCCGGTCCGCCGCCTGGACATACTCATAGGGGATGTCCAGCCGCCGGGCCAGCGCGTCGAAGATGGCCGGCAGCACGCCCTGGGCCTGGCCGTCCTGGAAGTAGCAGTAGGGCGCCCGCTCGGGGTCGAACAGCAGCCGCAGGGGCTCGCCGGAGGCCCGGAACGCCTCCAGATAGGCCCGCTCCCCGGCGTTCATGATGATGGCGCCGTTCATATCGGTGGAATAGTAGGTCTCGTGCAGGGTGTCCCGCCAGTTGGGGTCGTGCAGGTCCATATCGTTGATGGCCTCGTTGATACGGTCCATCAGCTCCTGCCGGTCCTTCCGCACGCAGATGTAGAAGGGGCTGGCGTCGAAGGACTCCAGCAGCCACTCGTCCTCCAGCACCCGCAGGCTGCCGGTGACGGCCGCGTCCACCTCGCCCGCCTGCAGCGCCGCGGTCAGCTGGCTCTCGTCGGCGAAGTACACCGGCTCGAAGGAGAAATCGTGCTCTTCGGCGAAGCGCTCGAAGTTGGCGTTTTTGGAGTTGCCCTCCAGCATGCCCACGGTCATGCCGTCGTAGGTGGCGTAATCTCCCTCCGTCACCGTCTCGTTGCCCGCCTTCACGGTGAGGATGGTGGAGTTGACGCCGATGTCCTGGTCGGAGAAGAGGAACTCCTTCTCCCGCTCCGGCGTTTTGGACACGGAGGTGACGATGTCCACCTCGCCGGCGCGGAGCATGTCCAGCGCCTCGGCGTAGGAGCCCTCGTAGCCCACGTACTCATAGGTCCACCCGCCGTGGATGGCCAGCCGCTGCAGAAATTCGTATCCGTAGCCGCTGCGCCGGCCGTCCTCGGCGACGGTGTGGTAGCCCGAGAAGGCGAAAAAGCCTACCCGCAGCACCTCCGGCGCGTCCGGCCCGGTGGCCAGAGCGGCGGCGCAGCAGGCCGTCAGCAGCAGCGCGGCCAGCAAGAGGCTGAGCAGTCGTTTCAATATCATGGGGTCCCGCCTTTCCACGGTAAGTCAAAGTGATGCCGTAAGTTTACCATATAATTCCGGTCATGGGAAGAGAAAAAACGCTCTCTTGTTTACGGAACATACATATTTTCGGCAAGAACTGTTCAAATCTATCGGTTACAATGGCCCCATCAAACGACGGAGGATACGACCATGCTCTCAAAAAGGATGCTGAGCGCGCTGTGCGCGCTGCTGATGCTGGGCGCGGCCCAGCCCGCCCTGGCGGACGGCGAGGCCGACGCCGTGACCATCACCCTGGCCGACGATGGGGTGCTGGCCGACGGCCAGGCCGTGCCCGAGGGGGATGATACCGCCCCGGTATATACCGCTCATGACGTCGTATACTACGAGGCTGGACACGACTTCACCTACGGCGAGGGCACCGAGGCAGACGAGCACACCGCCGAGGAGGCGGCGGAGCACACCGTGGTGCACATCGCCGCGCCGGGCACCTATGTGCTGCGGGGCACGCTGGACCGGGGCCAGATCGCTGTGGACCTGGGTGAAGACGCCCAGGACGACCCCGACGCGGTGGTCACGCTCATTCTGGACGGGGCGGATGTGACGTGCACCGTGGCCCCGGCGGTGATATTCTATAATGTATACGAGTGCGACCAGACCGGGGACCAGGGCGCGGAACCGGACCTTTCCGGCGCTGGCGCCCGGGTGGTGATCGCCGACGGCAGCGAGAACCACATCGCCGGCTCCTATGTGGCCCGCATCTACAAGTCCTACACCCTCAGCGAGGACGGCAAGTCCGTCACCGACAGCAAGAAGCTGCACAAGTACGACGGGGCGTTCTACTCCAAGATGAGCATGACCGTCGCCGGCGGCGATGAGGGCACCGGCGTGCTGGAGATAACCGCCGAGAACGAGGGTCTGGACACGGAGATGCACCTGGCCGTGGACGGGGGCAGCATCCGCATCGCCTCCGGCAACGACGGGATAAACTGCAACGAGGACGGCGTTTCGGTGATAACTGTGAACGGCGGCGACGTGCATATCACCGTCACCGGCCAGACCGGCGAGGGGGACGGCATCGACTCCAACGGCTGGCTGGTGATAAACGGCGGCTGCGTCACCGCCATGGCCTGTTCCGACAGCGGCGACGCGGGCATCGACGCGGAAAACGCCGTCTGCCTCAACGGTGGGCAGGTGATCGCCACAGGGAACATGCTGGACCCGGTGACCGTGAACGGTCCCTGCTGCGCCCTGTTCACCTTCCCCCGGCGGCAGGCTGGCGGGACCCGGTACGCCCTCACCGGCCAGGACGGGGCGGAGATCATGGCCTTCATGGCGGAGAACGACTTCACCTATCTGCTGATGACCAGCCCGGCCCTGACGGAGGGGGACGGCTACAGCCTCTACGCCGGCGAGCAGCAGCTGGCTCTGACCGCCGGCGGCATGGGCATGGACGGCCCCGGCATGTTCCCCGGCGGCATGGGCGGCATGAAACCCGGTGAGGCTCCCGACGGCATGGAGCCCGGCGAAGCCCCCGAGCCGCCCGAGGGCACGGAACCCGGCGAGGCTCCCGAACTGCCCGAGGGCATGGAGCCCGGTGATGCTCCCGAACCGCCTGAAGGCATGCAGCCCGGTGACGCGCCCGAACCTCCCGAGGGCATGCAGCCCGGTGACGCGCCCGAGCCGCCTGAGGGCATGGAGCCCGGCGAGGCTCCCGAGATGCCCCAGGCGGACAGCGACGCGGGCGAGGCGTCCGTGCTGTTCTCCCTGACCCCCGGCCTGAATCGGTTCTCCGTATCCGCATAGACCGCCGCCGCCCCTGCCGATTGACGGCAGGGGCGGCGTCATGTTACAATGAACAAAACACACCAGGAGGCCGCTCTATGCACCCCTTTCAGACCCTGAAAAAATGGTCCGACGAGGCCCGGCCCTTCACCGGCTGGGAGAAGTTCGAGATATTTCTGCTGCTGTTCATCTTCGGCGGCGTGTTCGGGTTCATATATGAGACCATTTTTTACCGCATCGACCTGGGCCACTTCGTCAAGCGGGGCACCACCCTCGGCCCCTGGATACCCATTTATTCTTACGGCGCGGCCTTCATCCTGCTGATCGGCTACCGGCTGCGCCGCCGCCCCTGGGCGGTGTTCCTGGTGAGCATGGTCTCCTCCGGGGCGCTGGAGTACGCCGTGGGCTGGTTTTTTTGGACGAAGCTGCACACCCGGCTGTGGGACTACAACACGGAGATATGGAACTGGGGCAACATCGACGGCTACATCTGCGCCCGGTCGGTGCTGTTCTTTGGCCTGTCGGGCCTCATTTTGGTGTACATCCTGGTGCCTGCGGCCAAGCGCATCGCGGACAGGATGTCCAAGCGGGCCTTCACCCTGCTCACCGTGCCCCTGTCCATCCTCTACGCCGCCGACATCATCCAGTATTATATCTGAACCGCCGCACAAAAAAGAGCCATCCGGGTGGATGGCTCTTTTTTGTATGTGGTCTTGCCTTACTTGGCAGCCTTGGCGGCGCGGATGGCCTCCGTCAGCATCGGCGTCACCTTGAACAGGTCACCGCAGATGCCGTAGTCCGCGATCTCGAAGATCGG
>CANPXW010000050.1 GCA_947587025.1 uncultured Oscillospiraceae bacterium | reverse complement strand
TCCACGAGAAGGACGTCATCGCCGTGCCCACCACCTGCGGCACCGGCTCCGAGTGCACCAACATCTCCGTGGCCATCGTCAAGGACGAGAAGGACGGCGTGCTCACCGGCGGCGAGACCAAGCTGGGTCTGGTGTCCGACGACATCATCCCCAACAAGGTCTGCCTCATCCCCGACCTTCTGAAGACCCTGCCCTACAAGCCCTTCGCCTGCAGCGCCATCGACGCGCTGGTGCACGCCACCGAGTCCTTCCTCTCCCCCCACCGCAAGACCATGACCTCGGAGCTGTTCTCCGTCAAGGCCATGGAGCTCATCCTCAAGGGCTTCAAGCTGCTGGACGAGAAGGGCCAGGAGGCCCGGTTCGAGTACATGGACCAGTTCGTGACCGCTTCCTTCTACGCCGGCATCGCCTTCCTGAAGGCGGGCTGCGGCCCTGTGCACGGCATGAGCTTCCCTCTGGGCGGCACCTACCACGTGCCCCACGGCGAGAGCAACTACATGCTGTTCGGCGCCATCCTGGACTACTATGACGAGCACAACCCCGACGGGGAGATCATGAAGTTCAAGGAGCTTATAGCCAGCATCACCGGCTGCGAAGCGAAGGACGCCATCCCCAATCTGAACGCCCTGCTCCAGCGCATCCTGCCCCTGCGGCCCCTGCACGACGCGGGCTTCAAGGAGAGCGATTTCAAGGCCTTCCCCCTGTCCGTGGAGGCCAACCAGCAGCGGCTGATGACCAACGCCTACTATCCCTTCGATCTGGAAAGCGAAGAGGCCATCTACCGCAAGTGCTTCTAAAAAACACCAAACGCACCGCCGCCCGGACGAAAGTCCGGGTGGCTTTATTTTTCTCTGGTAATTTGTCGATGCATCTATTATAATGGAGGCACAATTACGGGAAAGGAAGTTTGACCGATGAAAAAACTGATCGCTCTTGCTCTTTGCCTGATGCTCCTGCTGTCCGGCTGCGGCTATTCCGGCAGCGCACTGGTGGAGATCCGGGACCTGTACATCACCGACACGGACACCACGGTGGACCTGCGGGGGCTGAGCGGCGGCGTGGAGCTGGGCTGCAGCGGGGACATCTACGGCCTGCGGCTGACCGTCTCCGCCGACGACGAGCTGAAAAATGAGATGGTGGTGGCCGTGGTGGAGGACAACGTGCTGTTCCTGCTCAACGGCGGCACCGGCGAGCCCTACGCCTACGCCATCGACGATCCCCAGGTGGTGGGCCCCATCCAGCAGGCGTTCAGCAGCGTGATCGCCGCCGAGGGCACCTTTGCCGACGAGGACGTGGACATAGAGGGCATGACCGACGAGGAGCTGGACGAGTACATGGCCCAGCTGGAGGAGCAACTGCAGTCCATGACCGAGGGCGAGGATACGGACCCGGAGGCTGCGGACGAGGCCGCCGCCATGGCTCAGCGCGCGGCGGAGATACTGCAGTCCTGCGTCTCCGAGGGCGAGCCCATGCAGTTCGACGGCGAGACCTACGAGACCGTCAACTTCGATCTGCCCCACGATGAGCTGATGGAGCTGCTGGGCTCCATCGACACCGCCCAGTACATGGGCGAGGACGTGGATCTGGCCCAGCTGCTGGATGCGGCCGGCGTCACCCTGGACGTGACCGGCGTCATCGCCGCCAACGAGGACGGCACCAAGAGCGCTTACGGCATCACTCCCGTCTTCACCAACGCCGACGGCGAGGTGGCAACGCTGAACATCACCCTGCAGCAGACGTCGGAGGACGGCTCTCTGGACTTCTATCTGGACATCAACAACGACGGCCAGGACCTGGGCTCTGTCTCCCTGACCTTCAACGTCCAGCTGCTGGACGAGGCGGACTGGCTGCCCGAGGGACTGGGCGAGGACGTCCAGAAGGTGGATCTGAACGACGAGGCCTCTTCCGAGGCGTTCGCTGACGCGCTGGCCGACTTCCTCGGCCAGGTGGTCGGCACCGCAGCCGGCTTGACCGCCGGCAACGGCGCCATCGGCGCGCTGGACTGAGCCATGCGAAGGCTGACGGCCCTGGTGCTGGCGGCGCTGCTGCTGACCGCCCTGGCCGCGCCCGGTCTGGCTGCGGAGGATGGCGGGACCGCTCTTGACGTCATGCGCGCGCTCAACACCGCCCTGCCCCAGGATGCCCAGGACGATTATCGCAGCATGTACGAGCTGTTCGTCTACAGCTTCTGCGACAGCGACGGCGACGGCATCGGCGACCTGGCCGGGGTGCTGGAGCGGCTGGACTACATAAACGACGGCGACCCTGCCACCGATACGGACCTGGGCTGTACCGGCATATGGCTCATGCCCGTGTGCCCCTCCCCCACCTATCACAAATACGACGTGACGGACTACTGCGCCGTCGACCCGGCCTACGGCACGGAGGACGACTTCCGCGCCCTGGCGGAGGCCTGCCACGACCGGGGGATGACCGTCATCGTGGACCTGGTGATGAACCACACCTCCTCCCAGCACCCCTGGTTCACCCAGGCGGCGGACTATCTGCGCTCTCTGGGCCCGGACCAGGAGTCGGACGAGACGGTCTGCCCCTATGTGTCCTACTACAACTTCTCCCGCGACCCCGGCAGCGGGTACTATGCGCTGGAGGGCACGGACTGGTACTATGAGGCCCCCTTCTGGAGCGAGATGCCGGACCTGGCCCTGGATGAGCCGGCCGTCCGGGCGCAGTTCGACGCCATCACCGACTACTGGCTGGCCCTGGGCGCGGACGGGTTCCGCCTGGACGCCGCCAAGGAGTTTCACACCGGCGACGAGGCCGCCAATGTGGAGGTGCTGCGCTGGTTCACCGACATGGTGAAGGCCAAGCGCCCCGACGCCTATGTGGTGGCGGAGGTGTGGACGAGCCTGACCGGCTACGCGCCCTACTACGCCTCCGGCGTGGACAGCGTGTTCGCCTTTGCCTTCGCTGACAGCCAGGGCGTCATCGCCAACGCCATCAAGCGCCTGCAGGGCGGCGACGCCTCCTCCTACGGCCGGGCCATCGTCAGCGCTCAGGACGCCATCGGCGCCTATACGGACAGCTACATCGACGCGCCCTTTTATACCAACCACGACATGGGCCGCTCCGCCGGGTACTACCCCGGCGAGCTGTGCGCCAACCAGGTCAAGATGGCCCAGGCCATGAATCTGCTCATGAGCGGGTGCAGCTTCCTCTACTACGGCGAGGAGCTGGGCATGAAGGGCTCCGGCAAGGACGAGAACAAGCGCGCGCCCATGTATTGGTCCTCCGACCCGGAGGCGGAGGGCATGTGCGCCGGGCCCGAGGGCATGGACCATATCAAGGCCCGCTTCCCCTCCCTGGAGGAGCAGCGGCAGGACGGCGATTCCGTCTACAGCTTCGTGGTCCAGGCCCTGCGGCTGCGGGAGGCCTGGCCGGCTGTTTCCCACGGCCGGGCCACCTTCCTGGAGCAGCTCTCCGGCCCGGATGTGTGCGTGCTGGAAAAGCAATACGACGGCCAGCGGGCGGTGCTGGCGTTCAACATCTCCGCCCAGCCCCAGACGGCGGACCTGTCCGCGCTGGAGGCGGACCTGGCCCTGTCCGGCGCGCTGGTGACCACACCGGAGGCCCCCGTTCTCGAGGGCGGCCGGCTCTCGCTGCCCATGTATTCCGTGGCGCTGCTGACCGTGGAGTAAAAAAACAAAAGGACCGCCCCGCTGCCGGCCGGCAGCGGGGCGGTATCGTATGCGTTTTTCACGTTTTCTCCCGCAGGCCCAGGACCATCACCAGCGCCCCCAGGCAGGCGGACCCGGCCGTCACCGCCAGCGCCGCCCGGACGCCCAGCGCGTCGATGAGCAGTCCCCCGAAGCCGGAGGCGCACACGCTGCCGAAGGTGGTGGCAGTGGTCACATATGCCTGGGCCCGGTTGGCCCCGCCGGGGTCGGAAAGCTGCCCGGCAAAGCGCACCGACGCGGGGATGAACAGGGCGTAGGAGATCAGCTGAAAGCCCATGGCGGCGTACAGGCCCCCTACGGACCCAGCCGCCAGCGCCGAGAGGTTCTTCACCGCGAAAAACACCGCCGCGAACCGGAGCAGTCCCCCGCAGGAGAACCGGCGCAGCAGCCGCTCGAACAGGAACATGGTGGGCAGCTCCAGCACCGCCACCCAGCCGGTGAGCATGCCCATGTCCCCGCTGCCGCCGCCCACGTTTTGGACGATCTGCAGCATGTAGCCGGACAGGAAGCTGTGGCTGAAAAACAGCAGCGTCCCGGCGGCCAGCAGCGCCCGAAAGGGCCGCCGGCGCAGCACGCCCCGGCCATCGGACTGCGCGCTCTCTGTCCGGGCCGCCTCCGAGGGCGTGCCCGCTCCGGCGAACCAGACCATCAGCGCCACGGTCAGCGCCGCCGTGATCAGCCCCGACGCCGGCACGGCGCCCACGCCCGCGCGCTGTACCACCCAGCCCAGCACCGCCGCCAGCAGCCCATAGGCCAGCGAGCCCACCGCCCGGCACACCCCGAAGGGCACCGCCGTGCCCAGGCCCTCGATGTAGTAGGCGAAGGCGTTCACCAGCGGCTGGAGCATGATCACCAGCGCCAGGAACAGCACGTATACCGCCGTCACCGCCGCGCCGCGCCCCGGCAGGAACAGCAGCGCCAGCACCGCGAGCCCCACCGCCGCCGCGCTGCCGCCGATGACCCACAGGGGCGCACGCGCCCTCCGGTCCGCCAGCGCCGCCGCCAGCGGCTGGAGCGCCAGTCCCAGCACGTACCCCGCCGCCACGATCAGCCCCAAGCCGCTGTTGGAATACCCCCGCCCCAGCAGGAAGCTGGAGGAGAAGGAGTATATGAGGCAGCACAGCATCCAGTACAGCCCGTTGAGCGCCGCATAGCAGGCCCGCAGGCTCCGGCCGCTTTTCATGCCCGGCCCATCCGCGCTCGCAGCGCGTCCGTCACCGCCGCCTCGAACACCTGGCAGGCCGCAGCGTGGTAGTCGTCCAACCGGGCCGGCACCGTCTCCGGGCCGGACACGGTCTGGCAGTAGGCGTCCACGTCCAGCACGAACTCCCGCCGGCGGTTGGGCTGGGGGTAGTCGCTGTTGACGATGCCGTAGCGGATGGTGGCCCGGTCCGTGCCATAGTTCAGCTCCGTGGTGCACAAATGCCGCGCCATGGCCCCGTCGTTGGCGGCGAAGCGCAGCCCGCCCAGCAGTAGCGGGTTAACATAATGTTCCCAAAAATCCGCCCCCAGACCCGGACCAGCGTCCTGCTCCGGCAGTTTGATATTGTTTACATAACGAAGACCCAGCCGCCGCAGCCGCATGCCGGGATACTGTCCCGCCACGGCGTCCAGCAGCTCCAGGAATCCCTCCCGCAGGGATGCGTAGCCGGCGTACTGCCGCTGGGACAGAAACAGGTACTCGCTGCACGCTCCGACGTGCTGCATCCGGCCCTCCGTCCAGAAGTTGTACTCGGGAAAGCTGATGGTCCGGCTGTCCCGCACCGGGCCCTGGGGCGTGCGCTGCATGCGCACCTCGGTCCTGGTGCGTGGGATGACCGACCGCTCCGGCCAGCCCTCCACCGCCGCCAGCATAGCCTCCGGCGGCTGCGCGCCCATGGGGACCGTGCCGGTCACGAAGTCCGCCCGCGCCAGCACCTGGGTGATAAAGTCTCTCTCGTATCGGGGCATGGTCCTTCCTCCCGTCTTTCTTCGGTATCGGCATTATTATAGGCCCGGCCGGCCGAAATGTAAAGCCGCCGGCCGTTGACAACCGGCCGTTTCCCGTGATATAGTATGTCAGCACACGGAAGCGTATCGAAGTGGTCATAACGGGCCTGACTCGAAATCAGGTAGACCGCAAGGTCTCGTGGGTTCGAATCCCACCGCTTCCGCCACGTCAGAAGAGCTTTGAAGATTCGAGGTACCGGCAAGCCGGTCCCCCTCATCGGTCAAAGCTCTTCTTCCTTTTCCCCACGGGACAAGCGTGCCCCGTGGGGACCCCAGAGGGGAACGAGGTGCGACCTGCGCCGCAGCGCAGGTCGAATCCCACCGCTTCCGCCACAGAAAAGCCTTGAAAGCCTTGTCTTTCAAGGCTTTTTTCATTTTACGGATGGCGCACTGAAGTTCGACTTCTCAGCACCAATTTTCGTTTTGTTGAAATTTTCTCACTAGCGCTCCCTCCGATGCTTTCTGCCAGTATAGTACATAAGATAGCTGAAATGAAACTGAAAAAATGTGAATTAATGGGGTGTTTACAAATAATTCACAGCATTTTCAGCAATGATTCAGGTTGACATGGTATTCTGCGAATAGAAAACCTGTGTCAGCGTTAAGCTCAATGGCTATGTGCCAGGGACCGATGCCGGAGCGGCCGCCCGGATAAGCCGACGGTACGGCACACATCAATAGCCACACAGTGTGTTAATACAGATCACTTGGGCACAGCTTAAATTGGCAAGCTGCGCCCAAGACGACTTTTGGGGAAATATTCTTTTCAAATCGTTCACAGTTTTTTCAGCGTAATTTCAGAATTCGCTGATATACTACGAACCGATTTCCGTGGTGAAAATAAGTCAGGAATGGGAGGTCGTCATGCAATACCGCCATGAGTGGAAGCACGAAATAAATGCCTCAGATATGCTTGCGCTGCGGCAGCGCCTGCGGGCAGTGGCGTCGCCGGACGCGCACACGCTAGGGGGAAAGTACAAAATACGCAGCCTGTATTTTGACACGCCCACGGATAAGGCCCTGCGGGAGAAGATCGACGGCGTGGACCGGCGGGAGAAATTCCGCATCCGTTATTATAACGGCGATCCGTCGGTCATCCACCTGGAGAAGAAAAGCAAGCTGGCCGGACTTGGCAACAAGCAGAGCGCCGCGCTCACCCCGGCCCAGGCCCAGGCCATCCTGGACGGAGACCTTGGCTGGATGCTGGATCATCCCCATGGGCTCGTGCGGGAACTGTACGCAAAGATGCACACCGAGGGCCTCCGGCCAAAGACCATCGTGGACTACACGCGGGAACCTTTCGTCTATGCCCCCGGCAATGTGCGCGTCACATTGGACTATGATATTCGCACAGGTTTATCCTGCACCGACTTTTTGAACGCGGACTGCATCACGATTCCCGCAGGGGACGCGCCCATGATCCTGGAGGTAAAATGGGACGCCTTTTTGCCGGATGTCATCCGAAGCATCGTACAGCTCCCCGGACGGCGGGCAGGCGCTTTCTCGAAATACGCTCAGTGCCGTATATACGGCTGAACCATTCAAAAAGGAGTATTCACTTATGTCATTCAGCGATATTTTTAAGTCCGCGTTCCTGGAGAACGTCACATCCGTCAGCATTCTGGACATGGCTCTGGCCCTTGTCCTGGCTTTTGGATTAGGTGTGTTCATTTTTCTGGTGTATAAAAAGACCTATCAGGGCGTGATGTACTCCTCCAGCTTTGGCGTCACGCTCATAGCCCTGACCATGATCACCACTCTGGTCATCCTGGCTGTGACCAGCAACGTGGTGCTCTCCCTGGGCATGGTGGGCGCGCTTTCCATTGTTCGGTTCCGCACGGCCATCAAAGAGCCCCTGGACATCGCGTTCCTCTTCTGGTCCATCGCCGTGGGTATCGTGCTGGCAGCGGGAATGATCCCCCTGGCGGTGATCGGCAGCGTGGTCATTGGCATCATCCTGCTGGTGTTCGTAAACCACAAGTCGCACTGCGACCCGTATATTCTGGTGATGCAGTGTGACGGCAGCCAGAGCGAGGCGGAGGCCAGGGCTTATTTGGAGCATAATACAAAGAGGTGTGCCGTCAAGAGCAAGTCCGCACAGAAGGGACTTGTGGAAGTCAATTACGACGTGCGCCTTGTGGATGACAGCACGGACTTCATCAACACCCTGGCCGAGATGGAGGGTGTGAAAAGCGCGGTTCTGGTAAGCTATAACGGAGACTATATGGGGTAAATTATGTCAACCAATAGACACATTGACGCGATCTGTGCCGTGGTGACTGTCCTGACGGTCATCCTGGCGATCCTGTTTATGAACGGAGCCGCCTTGGGCATCGAGCCGATCACGGACGAGGATGCGGGGACGGGACAGTTCACCGCCAACGACCTGGATGGAGCTTGGGACACCTCCGACGCCGCCCGGATCGATCTGACAGACGGGACGATCACGGGAAACGGCGCCTACATCGTGGACGGCGACGTGCATATCGTCTATGCAGGGAAATATGTTCTCTCCGGAACGTTGGCCGACGGCAGCGTGATCGTGGAAGCGGACGGGGACGATAAGATATGGCTGCTGCTGGACGGGGCGGACATACGCTGCGAGGACAGCGCCGCGCTCCTGGTGGAGCAGGCCGAAAAGGTATTTCTGACCTTGGCGGATGGGACGGAAAACGTCCTGTCCAGCGGTCCTGCCTACGGGCAAGGCGCGGTGAGCGCGAGCATTGACGGCGCTGTATATTCCAGGGACGACCTGACCATCAACGGAAGCGGCTCGCTGACCGTGGTGGGAGAATACCAGCACGGTATCGTCTGCAACGACGATCTTGTCATTGTCGGAGGGACTATCGCTGTAACGGCGGCCCAGGACGGGTTACACGCAAACGACAGCACCCGCATCGCAAACGCAGATCTGACCATCACGGCGGGCGATGACGGTGTGACCGTCTCCAACGACGAGAACACCGGCTACTTTTATATGGAGTCCGGCAGCATCAAAATCCCCTCCTGCTACGAGGGCATCGAGGCGATCAATGTGACCATAGATGGCGGGACGATGGATATAACGTCCACGGATGACGGTATCAACGCCAACGGGACCGGGAGCGTGAGTCCGGTCGTCACCGTCAACGGCGGTGATGTGCGTATCGTCAACACACAGGGTATGGACGCGGACGGTATGGACTCCAACGGAAACATTTATATAAACGGCGGCAGGGTATTCGTCAGCATGAATGGCACAGGGACCAATAACGCCATTGATTACGGCAGCGAGAACGGCGGCGTGTGCCAGGTGAACGGCGGAACGCTGGTGGCCTGCGGCGGCAGTGGTATGGTGGAGAGCTTGGATACCGCCTCCGCCCAGGGATTCGTGGAGACTGCCGCCAGCGGCGCGGCGGGGACCAGTCTGACACTGGCAGATGAGAGCGGGAATATGCTCCTGGACGAGACCATCCCCAACGCATTTACCTATGTGATGCTCAGCGCCCCCGGCATGACCAGCGGCAGCGCGTACACCCTCTCTGTGGGAGGGACGGAGACCCAGGTGACGGCAAATGACACTTCCGGCGCGTCCGGCGGCTTTGGCGGCTTCGGCGGTATGGGCGGGATGTTCGGCAACGGTATGCGTATGGGCGGCGGACGCGGCGCTTTTCCTGGTCAGAATGAGGAATCGGCCTCGGACCAGATGCCGGGCGCATCGCAAGCTGCGCCTGCTGCGGATGAGGATGAAGCAGGGATGCCTGAGAATGGGAACACCCCGGCCACCCCTGACGCGCAGGCCACCCCGCAGTCAGATACACAGCCCCAGCAGCTCCCGCAGGAACCAGGGGATCAGCCGTCGATGACATTCGATTCCAGAGATCAGGCGTTTGGAGCTTTCGGCCAACCCAATGACGGCTCGGCAGAACCGCCTGAGCTGCCGGAAAACTTTAACGGCAAGGACGACAGCATGACGCGCGGCAGAGAACAATTTATGCAGCAGATGCAGCAAGGCGAAGCGGCTGTGGCGGAATCTCAGACTGCCATGTCAAGCGGATCACTGATCCTTCTAGGCATATCCGCCCTGGTCTTGCTTGTCGGCATTCTGGTCGCAGCAAAGTTCAAGCACTAGATCGGCAGGCCGCTATGCATGATGGCAATATCTTGCGCTTGCACCTGTTAGCCTGGGGTATCTTTGCTCCATAACAAATTGTTTGCAGACTGTTCATGGCTTATTTTTGCTCCATTTTAGGCCGGGCGGGTATGCTTTGTTTGAAAACAGCAAAGCGATCATCTATGAGCTTATAATGCTGTCTTTCAAAATAACCTGTTTTTATCCAAGGAGGCAATTATGAAACAAGTTATGCAAAAGCAAACAGCATCGAACGACATGCCGCAGATCGAGATGCACAATGTTACCAAGCTCTACGGTCGCGGTACAGACGATGAATATCGCTGTGTGAAATTGTTGAAATCCCCTCCCAAGCACCGAATATGAAGTTGCATAGCGATATATGAAGATATATGGGATATATCGCGTTTTTCGCAAATTCCCCTTCCGCCAGAAAAGGAAACCGCCCCGCATGGGGCGGTTTCCTTTTCTGAATCCTGATGTGGGATTCGAACCCGAGGGCACTTGGTAAGGCGCCGGGGGCGCCTTGCAACCCGAGGCGGCCTGCGCCGCAGCGCAGGCCGCATCCCACCGCACACTCTCTGCGTGCCGCGTAGGGGGCCGAGGTCAACCCTCGAAGCCGATCATCAGACCGCCGGACTCGGCGTAAAAGGCGCACAGGCCCCGGGTGGGGACGATCTGCACGTCCGCATCCGGCCAGGCGTCCAGCACCATGAAGCGCAGCGTATCGGCCTGCTCCCGTGCCTGGCAGTGGGCGATGCGCACCCGGCCGCCGGCGCAGCCCCGCTCGGTCATGCTCTGCAGGATGGCCTCCAGCGCCGGGCGCTGGCCCCGGCACTTGCGCAGCAGCTCCAGCGTGCCCTCCCCGCTGGCCGTACCCACCACCCGGATGCCCAGCACCCCCGCCAGCGCCGCGGCCGGATGGCTGACCCGGCCGTTCCGGGCCAGGTTCTTCATGGACGCCAGGCAGAACAGCAGATGGGTATGCCGCCGGTAGTCCTCCAGGGCGGCGGCCGTCTCGTCAAATCCCGCGCCCTGGATGGTCAGCTCCCGCAGCCGCTCCGCGATCAGCTGCATCTCCGGCCCGGCGGACAGGCTGTCCAGCACATGCACCCGCGCTCCGGGATACTGCCGCTCATGCTCCTGTCCCGCCTGGACCGCCGAGGCCCAGGAGCCGGACAGGGCGCTGGTGATGGTCACGGCAAAGACCTCCTTCGCACCGCCGAAGGCGTCCAGCCAATCCTGGATGTTGGGGCAGGAGGAGCCGGACCGGCCCCTGTATGCCTCCAGCTGCGCCACCATGGCGTCCACATCCAGGGCGCCGTCGTCCGTATACTCCCCTTCCGCCGTCACGATCTTCAGCGGCACGCTGGCAAAGCGCACGCCCTGCAGCGACAGAAGATTGGCGGCCGAATCCACAGCGATCACCCGGTCCACAGCAAGCACCTCGTTTTCAATAGCTTTTTATCGGTTTATCAAAAACCTCTTCTGCGGACATCATATCAGTTTTTAAAAACCTTGTCAAGAGATGTTTAAAAATCCATTACAGGTCTTTCTTGACTTGTACACGGGAAAACGCTACAATGGTGGCAGCACGAAGGGAGGTCATACCGTGACCCAGCAGATGAAGGACGCGATGGCGGCGGCCGTGAATGGCTTCCGTCTGCCGCGATACGGCGAGATACCAAACGTGGGGCTCTATCTGGAGCAGGTGACCAAGTACATCTGCGACTGTGTGGCGCCCCTGGGGGACGTGACCATCACCGGCTCCATGATCAGCAACTACGTCAAGCGGGGGCTGGTGGAGAACCCGGTGAAGAAGCAGTACTACCGGGGCCAGATCGCCTATCTCGTCTATATCGCCGTGGCCAAGAACGTGCTGAGCCTGGACAACATCGGGCTGCTGCTGGACATGCAGCGGCGGACCTACGACCAGCAGGTGGCCTACGATTACTTCTGCGCGGAGTTTGAGAATCTGCTCTATTATGTTTTCGGGCTGAAGAGCGCGCCGGACACGGTGGGCACGGAGGCCACCGACGAGAAGATCATGCTGCGCAACACCATCATCACCGTGGCCCACAAGATCTATCTGGACATGTGCTTCCGGGCCCTGGAGGCATAAGGAGGCAGGCAGGACGCAAAGGCCCGCTGCAAACCCAGTTTGCAGCGGGCCTTGTTCTTTTGTGTCTTTACAGCGCCTGTTCCAGCTGAGCCCGCACGGCGGCGATGAAGCCCTCGGTGTCCGTGACCGTGCCACGGCCCAGCAGCTGGGCCATGTCCCCGGTGACGGTGCCGGCCTGGATGGCGGCCAGGGCGGCGTCCTCCAGCTTTTGGGCAAAGGCGGCCAGCTCCTCCAGCCCGTCCAGCCGGCCCCGTTTGCCCAGCGCGCCGGTCCAGGCGAACAGGATGGCCATAGGATTTGTGCTGGTCCGCTCCCCCGCCTGCCGCCGCCGCCAGTGGCGGGTGACGGTGCCGTGGGCGGCCTCGTATACGGTCCGGCCCGTGGGGGAGATGAGCACGCTCTTCATCAGCGCCAGGGCCCCGAAGGCCGCGCCGATCATGTCGCTCATCACGTCCCCGTCGTAGTTCTTCAGCGCCCACACGAAGCCCCCCGACGAGCGCATGCACCGTGCCACCGCGTCGTCGATGAGGGTGTAGAGATACTGTATCCCCGCCTTTTGAAAGGCGTCGGCGTACTCCCGCTCGTACACCCGCTGGAAGATGTCCCGGAACCGGGCGTCGTAGGTCTGGCTGATGGTGTCCTTGCAGGAGAACCACAGGTCCTCCCCCCTGTCCAGGGCGCAGGCAAAGCAGCTGCGGGCAAAGGCCTCGATGCTCCTGTCGGTGTTGTGCATAGCCAGGGCCACGCCGGGGCCTTTGAAGGAAAACACGGTCTTCTCCGCCGTATCGCTCACCAGGCGCACCGTCTGGCCGGCATCTGCGGCCAGCTCCACGTCCTTATATACGTCCCCGTATCCGTGGCGGGCCACGGTGATGGGCTTTTTCCACCCGGGCACCAGGGGCACGGCCCCCGGCAGCAGGATGGGCGAGCGGAAGATGGTCCCGTCCAGGGCCGAGCGCAGGGTGCCGTTGGGGCTGGGATACAGCCGGGGCAGGTCGTACTCGACCTTGCGCTGGGCGTTGGGGGTGATGGTGGCGCACTTGACGCCCACCCCCAGCCGGTCCACCGCCCGGGCCGCCTCCATGGTGACGGCGTCGTCCGTGTCCCTGCGGCTGGGCAGGCCCAGGTCGTAATACTCCGTCTTCAGCTCCACGAAGGGCTCCAGCAGCTCCTGCTTCACCATCGCCCACATCAGGCGGGTCATCTCGTCGCCGTCCATCTCCACGATGGGCGTGGTCATCTTGATCTTATCCATTGCCGCTCCCCCTATGGGCCCGGTACCAGTTTATCAGGCACCCGTCCAGCAGTATTTCCCGCTCCTTTTCCGTGAGCGAGCCAAGGCCCAGCGTCACGGGCGTGTCCCCGATGAAGCCCTGCACCTGCTCCGCGCCGGCCGTGAGAGAGGCGCGGATGCCCGGCACCCGCAGAACGTCCCCCGGCTGCCAGGTGAACTCCCCGTCATAGGTAAAGGGCACGATGCCCCAGTTGATGAGGTTGGCCCGATAGCGGCGGGTGGCGTACTCCCGTGCCACGTTGGCCGCACCCCCCAGCACCCGCTGGCAGGAGGCGGCCTGCTCACGGGCCGAGCCGTCCCCCGGCTTGACCGCGTAGATGGCGCTCTGCTTCCCCTCTGCCTGCAGGGCACGGCACCGGGGCACGTACTCCGGCACCCGGCGGCCCAGGGCGAACCCGGCCAGCTTCATGGGGTTGGACCGGTAGCTGGAGGTCTCCCCGGAGGGGATGAGCTCGTCGGTGGTGGTCACGGGGTCCTGGATGACGGCGGCGAAGGTGACCTCCAGGTCCTCCGGCATGGCGGGTATCTCCGGCCAGGGCTGGATATTGGGCCCGTAGCGCAGCGGCTCGTCGGGCAGGGGGCTGCCGATGCCCCGGTACACCCGCTGCCGGTAGGGTGCGTCGTCGAAGCTGTCGGCCGGCTCCGGCATATCGTAGTCTATCTCCGTGGCCGGGGTGATGACGCCGCCATTGGCGGCGGTGGCGGCGATGGACCGGGCGTCCATGAGGATCACCTGGGCGCTCTGGCCCTGGGCGGGCTGGGAGCCCTCCCGGTTGGGGAAGTTGCGGGTTGTGTGGCGCAGGCTCACTGAGTCGTTGGCGGGCACGTCCCCCGCGCCGAAGCAGGGCCCGCAGAAGCAGGGCTTGACCACGCCGCCGGCGGCGATGATGGTCTCCAGCGCGCCGCTGCGCATGGCCGCCAGCTGCACCGGCATGCTGGCCGGGTACACCGAAAGGCCGAAGTACCCGCTGCCTACGCTCCGGCCCTTCAGGATGGCAGCCGCCTCGGCGATGTTCTCCAAAAGGCCCCCGGCGCACCCGGCGATGACGCCCTGGCCGGCCGGCTTTCCGGCCAGCTGAGACACCGGCACCGCCTTGGATGGGTGATAGGGCAGCGCCGCCATGGGCTCCAGGGCGGCCAGGTCCACGGTCACCAGCGCGTCGTACAGCGCCCCCTCCGCCGGCTCCATCCGCTTATAATCCCCCAGCCGGCCCCGCAGGGCCAGCCAGGCCTCCGTCTTTTCATCTGTCTGCCAGATGCTGGACAGACAGGCCGTCTCCGTGGTCATCACGTCCAGGCCCATCCGCCAGTCCATGGACAGGTTTTTCACCCCCGGTCCGGCGAATTCCAACACCGCGTTTTTCACCAGCCCGTCGGGGAACACCGCCCCGCACAGGGCCAGCGCCGCGTCGTGGGGACCCACCCCCTGCCGGGGGGAGCCGGTGAGGTACACCAATATCACCCGTGGCGCGGGCAGCTCGTAAGTGTCGCCCAGCAGCTGCTTGACCAGCTCCGGTCCGCCCTCGCCCACGCCCATGGTGCCCAGCGCGCCGTAGCGGGTGTGGCTGTCGGAGCCCAGCAGCATCTTCCCGCACCCGGCCAGCCGCTCCCTTGCGTACTGGTGGATGACCGCCAGGTTGGCCGGCACGTACTCGCCGCCGAACCGCCGGGCAGCGGACAGGCCGAACACATGGTCGTCCGCGTTTATGGTGCCGCCCACCGCGCACAGGCTGTTGTGGCAGTTGGTGAGCACATAGGGCAGCTCAAACCGGCTCATGCCCGAAGCCATGGCCGTCTGGATGATGCCCACATAGGTGATGTCGTGGCTTATCAGGCCGTCGAAGCGGATGCGCTCGCCCCCGTGGGCCGCCAGCACCCCCGCCGCCATGGTCCTGCTCCTGTCCGCCGCCTCTGTGGGCGCTGCGGGCGCGCCCCCGTGCCACATGACTTTTTCGCCGCTGAATGTTATCATAGCCGCCACCTGCAAATATATAGTGATGCCTTATTATACAACGCGCCCCGCTGTGCGTAAAGGGTCTTTTCGCCAAAAATCACAACAAAAATGTAAAATCCATTGTGATAAGTTGCAAAAACAACAGCCATCCCCCAAATTTATCGGGCATATTTCATCAATTTTGAAATTCTCAAAAAAGAAACTTGCAAAATCGCGGCGCAGTGTGTATAATATCACATCATCGCACCATAAGGAGAAGCGGCATGAACGGCGACACCTTTGTGATCGACAAATATATGAACGTTTTGTGCGCGGACGCGGCGGAGCGCTACGCCATCGACCCGTCCTATTTCGCCCGCACCCACCGGGGCCTGCGCAACGACGACGGCACCGGCGTTCTGGTGGGCGCCACCCGCATCGGCAGCGTGCTGGGCTACTACATGCAGGACGGGGAGCGGGTGCCCATGGAGGGGCGGCTGCTGTACCG
>CANPXW010000049.1 GCA_947587025.1 uncultured Oscillospiraceae bacterium | reverse complement strand
CATGGCGAAGAAGGTCACGTCGGGGTACTCCTGGGCGGCCCGGAGGGTGTGCTCCTGGTGGCCGTAGGAGTCAGTGAAGATCACCTGGCAGCCCTGCTCGGCGCAGTCCACGCAGGCGTCGTAGGCCATCTCGGTCTCGGGGGTGTTGTACTTATAGATGATGTTCTCGGCGGGCACGCCCAGAGTCTCGCAGGCGCTGCGCAGGCCGGTCAGGTGGGCCACATCGTAGCCGGAGTTGTCGTCGCCGATGCAGACCATGCCGATCTTCAGATCCGCGGGGGCGATGGGCTCCAGATCACGGGGCTCGGGGGTGGAGGGCATTTCCATCACGGTCTGGTCCGCGTCACCGGCGGGCTCAGAGCCGGAGCCGCCGCAGGCGGCCAGTGCCAGGACCATCACAAGGGCCAGGAGCAGAGCGAGAAGCTTTTTCATTGTCATCCTCCTAAATTGTTTTTTCTTGTTTTTCTATGGTCAATCAAATGGAATGCGCCGGATCAGGGCTCGTCCCCGGGCACGAAGACCAAGCCGTCGTCGGACATGGACTGGATCCGCGCCAGGGATTCGATCCGCAGGCCCTCGGCCCGCAGCCGCGCTCCGCCGGGCTGGAAGCACTTCTCCACGGCGATGCCCGCGCCCACCAGGGTGGCGCCGGCCTGGCGCACCAGATCGCACAGCCCCTCCAGGGCGGCGCCGTTGGCCAGAAAATCGTCGATAAGAAGGACCCGGTCCGTGGGGAGCAGATACTCCTTCGCCACGATCACATCGTAGATGTTGCCGTGGGTGAAGCTCTCCACCCGTGTGGTATAGACCGAGCCGTCGATGTTCTTTGTCTTTGTCTTTTTAGCGAATAAAACAGGGCACCCGAACTCCTGGGCGGCGATACACGCCAGCCCAATGCCGGATGCCTCGATGGTAAGGATTTTGTTTACGTTGTCGTTTTTGAACGCCTCGTGCCACTGCTTGGCCAGCAGGGAGAAAAGCTCCACGTCCATCTGGTGGTTCAGGAACCCGTCGACCTTCAGAACGCCGCCCTCGCGGACCTTCCCGTCACGCAGGATGCGCTGCTCCAACAGTCTCATGGCAATGAACCTCCGAAGCTTGGGGAACGCTCCCCTTGATAACTCATTCTACTACGTTTTCCAGGCGGTTTTCAATTGTCATATTCTTACATGTTTCTCCGGTTTTTACAGTTATTTTGACCAACTTCCACAAGGGAAAAGCGTTATGTAAATCCCAACATCTGGAATTGGGAAACGGGCCGTCACCAGGGGAGGATACCATCCCTTGTGACCAGCCAGGAATGCTCCGCCAGGGCGGCCATGGGTGCGTCGGAGCGGGAGTCGGACCAGAAGCCCTCCACCGCCCCGTCGGGGTACTTCTCCCGGAAGCGGCGGACCTTTTCCGCGCCGTGGCAATTCTCTCCGCGGTAGCGGCCGGTGGCCTGATCCACGGGGGAGGCCATCAGCGCAAAGCCCAGGGAGCGGGCTACGGGGGCCAGCAGAAATTCCGGCGACGCGGAGATGACCAGATCGTCCGGCCGCTTCTGGGCCAGATACCAGGGGCGGACGGCCCCGATGTGGGTCTGCCAGAACCTCTCCGGCGCATCCGCCGGCACATGGCGCAGAAAGCGGTAAAAGATCTGCTTGCAGGCGGTCTTGGGCTTAAGTTTCAGCCCCAGGCAGAAAAAGGCCCACGCCGTGCAGGGCAGGGTGAGCCAGGTCCCGGGATAGCGGCCCAGGCACCAGAGATAGAACTGGGCGGTGCTGTCCACGGGGTAGATGGTCTTGTCAAAATCGTAGACGTTCATACCGCCATATTACCCGTCCCGGCGGCGCTTGTCAACTGCCGGGCGGCGTGATATACTGTCCGGCGAGAGAGGAGGCGGCGGGATGAAGCTGCTGCTGACGGCCTTTGAGCCCTTCGGGGGCGAGGCTGTGAACCCGGCTGAGGAGGCCATGGGCCGGATGCCGGACCGGGTGGGGGACGTTGAGATCGTGAAGCTGGCGGTGCCGGTGACCTTCGCCGGGTGTCTGGCTCCGGTGGCGGAGGCCATTGAGCGGGAGGCGCCGGACGCGGTGCTGTGTCTGGGCCAGGCGGGCGGCCGGGCGGCGATCACCCCGGAGCGGGTGGCCGTCAACGTGGATGACGCCCGCATACCGGACAATGCCGGGGAGCAGCCCGTGGACCGGCCCGCGGTCCCCGGAGGGCCGGCGGCCTATTTCGCCACGCTGCCGGTGAAGGCCATGGCGGAGGCCATCCGCGCAGCCGGCGTGGCGGCGGAGGTGTCCAACACCGCGGGCACCTTCGTGTGCAACCACTTGATGTATGCCGTGCTGCACCTGCTGGCGGAGCGGTATCCCGGCGTGTGGGCCGGCTTTATGCATGTGCCCTTCGTCCCGGAGCAGACCGGGGACAAGCCGGGGCAGCCCAGCATGCCCCTGGCGGACATGGTCCGGGGCCTGACGGCGGCCGTGGGGGCCATATTTGGCGCCTGAGGCGGACAAAAGAAAACGGCGGCGCAGCCTTTTGGCTGCGCCGCCTGCGCTTTCGCCGGGGGGATAAGGAGGCCATGGAGAAAGGCGACGGATCTTCTCTCTGTCAACCGACAGACGGCTTTCGCGCCAGCTCCAGATCCATTGTATAGTACACGGTCATGATCCCGCCGTGACGGCGTATCGCACAGTGGATGCCGTCAAAGAGCGCTCTTCTGTCCGACGGCTCCATTTTTCTATGGTCGGGGTATGTCCGCAGCAGCGCCATATATGCATCCGCCGTAAAATCTTTTGTCCGGTGATAGAGCGAATGCCGGATGTCGACAAAACCGTATGCCAGCGCTTTTTCGGCCAACTTGCGCGCGTCCTCCTCGCCAAAGGCGGCGGGAGGGCTCTCCGTGCCCATATATTTGCGGTAGAGCGCCCGTATTTCCGCCTCCAATGCCCCGCGTCCCCGATCAGGGCCGGCATGGTAGGCAAAGCGGGCGAACGCGCCGCCGGGTTTCAGCAGGTCAAAGACCCGCCGGTACCCGTAATCCTCCGGGATCCAGTGAAAGGCCGTTGCCGCGTAAATGAGGTCAAACGATCCGTCGTCGCCGTGGAAATCCTGGAAGGTCCGGTTCAGCAAGGAGAAGCTTTCATAAGCCTGATACCGACATCGCGCCAGCGCCGCCAGCCGCTCTCCCGGCTCGAGCCCGGTCCAATGGCAGCGGGTATCCAAGATGGGCCGGGATGCCTTTCCCGTCCCCACTCCGATCTCCAGCACGCTGCTGCCGGGGGGGATCGGTTTATAGCGCCGTATATCCTCGTAGATATCTGCCGGGTATGCGGGACGGCTTTTGTCGTAATCCAAAGCGGCGCTGTCAAAGGTGGTTTCAAATGCCGTCATTTTTCCGTCTCCTTTCCCGTGGAATTAAAAATCGCTCTGCTGACGGGGTTTCAACAGAGCGATTGTATCCGGTTTCCCGCCGCCAAAACGGCGCGGGCAGACGGTTTCTCAGGGCTTGAAGCTGTCCTTCAGGGCCACGGAGCGGTTGAACACCAGATGGCCGGGGGCGGAGTCCTTGTTGTCCACGGCAAAGTAGCCGGTGCGCAAAAACTGGAAGGTCTCGGGGGCTTTGGCATCCTCCAGCGCCCGCTCCGCCTTGCAGCCGGTGAGCACCTCCAGGGAGTGGTCGGACAGGCAGTCCAGGAAGTTCTCCGCCGCGTCCGGCTCCGGGTCGGCGAAGAGGTTGTCGTACAGCCGCACCTCCGCGTCCACGCAGTCGGCGGCGTTCACCCAGTGGATGGTGCCGCCCTTGACCTTGCGCCCGTCGGCGGGGTCCCCGCCCCGGGAGTCAGGGTCGTACTCGGCCAGCACGGTCACATTGCCCTCCCCGTCGGTCTCATAGCCGGTGCAGCGGATGAGATACGCGCCCTTCAGGCGGCACTCCGGCCCATTGGGGTAGAGCCGCTTATACTTGGGCACCGGTTCGGGCAGAAAGTCCTCGGACTCGATCCACAGCTCACGGCTGAACGTCACCGGCCGGGTGCCGGCGGCCTCGTCCAGGTTGTTGTTCTCTATCTGGAAGGTCTCGGTCCGGCCCTCCGGATAGTTGGTGAGCACCAGCTTGATGGGCCGCAGCACCGCCATCCGCCGGGGGGCGGTCAGGTTCAGCTCTTCCCGCAGGCAGTGCTCCAGGAAGGAGTACTCCACCGTGCTGGTGACCTTGCTCACGCCGATGCGGTTGATGAAGGTGCGCACGGCGGTGGGGGTGTAGCCCCGGCGGCGCAGGCCGCACAGGGTGGGCATGCGGGGATCGTCCCAGCCGGAGACGTACTTCTCCTCCACCAGTCTGCGCAGCTTGCGCTTGCTCATCACGGTGTAGTTGATGCCCAGGCGGCTAAACTCGATCTGCCGGGGCTTGCTGGGCACGTCCACGTTGTTTATCACCCAGTCGTACAGCGGCCGGTGGTCCTCATACTCCAGGGAGCACAGGCTGTGGGTGATGCCCTCCAGGGCGTCCTGGATGGGGTGGGCGAAGTCGTACATGGGGAACACGCACCACTTGGTGCCCTGGCGGTGATGCTCGATGTACCGGATGCGGTACAGCACCGGGTCGCGCATATTGAAGTTGCCGGAGGCCAGGTCGATCTTGGCCCGCAGGGTATACTTTCCCTCGGGAAACTCCCCGTCCCGCATCCGGTGGAACAGGTCCAGACTCTCCTCCACGGGTCGGTCCCGCCAGGGGCTCCGGGCGGGGGTGCCCACGTCGCCCCGGTACTCCCGGAACTGCTCCGGGGTCAGCTCGCACACGTAGGCCAGGCCCTTTTTGATGAGGCCCTCCGCCAGCTCGTAGGTCTTTTCAAAGTAGTCGCTGCCATAGAAGAACCGGTCGCCCCAGTCGAAGCCCAGCCAGTGGATGTCCTCTTTGATGGCATCCACGTACTCGGTGTCCTCCTTGGCGGGGTTGGTGTCGTCCATGCGCAGGTTGGTGATGCCGCCGAAGCGCTCCGCCGTGCCGAAGTCGATGCACAGGGCCTTGCAGTGGCCGATGTGCAGGTAGCCGTTGGGCTCCGGCGGGAAGCGGGTGTGCACCTGCTGGCCCTCGAAGCGCCCTCCGGGGCCGATGTCCTCTGTCACGAAGTCAAGGATGAAGTTTTTCGCGTTCTCGTCCATATTCCCGCCTCATTTCTTCGGTAAAATATAGGATGATTATACACATTTTTGCGGTTTTTTACAACGGGGCAGAGCCCCGGCAATTGTCACAAAATGCCAAGCCCCTCTAACAGTATCTTTAGTCCGATAAGCACCAGCACCGCGCCGCCGGCCAGTTCCGCCTTTTTCTTATACCTGGCGCCGAACACGCTGCCGATCTTCACCCCCGCCGCCGAGCAGACGAACGTGGTCGCGCCGATGAACAGCACCGCCGGCAGGATGTCCACCTCCAGGAAGGCGAAAGTGACGCCCACCGCCAGCGCGTCGATGCTGGTGGCCACCGCCAGCAGGAACATGGTCCTGGCGTCCATGGCCGCGTCCACGTCCTCGTCCTCCCCATCCTCCAGGGCCTCCCAGACCATCTTCCCGCCGATCACCAGCAGCAGCACGAAGGCCACCCAGTGGTCGTAGGCGGTGATGATGTTGGCGAAGAACCGGCCCAGATAGAAGCCGATGAGCGGCATCAGCGCCTGGAACCCGCCGAACCATGCCCCAGCCAGGGCCATGTGCTTCGGCCTGATCGACCCCAGGCCCAGGCCCTTGCACACGCTCACCGCAAAGGCGTCCATGGACAGGCCCAGCGCCAGGATGAACAGCTCCCAAAGTCCCATGGGGCACCTCCTTTACACTCTATCAGTAAGCTATGCGGACACGCCCGCTCACAGAAGTTTGCGGTAATATAGTCCCCCGGTCCGTGGCCCCTCCGACGGCCGGTCCAGCAGAAAGTCCCCTATGACCCCGGCGGCCTGCGCCGGCGTCTCCCGGGTGAACCACAACAGCCGGAAGTCGCCGGGGTCGTCCCGGCCGGCGATGTGCAGGGGCACGCTGTTGAGCAGGGTGGAATAGCGCCTCTCCCCGCACTCCACGGCGAACTGTACGCCCCGCCGGTCGGTGAGCGCGCCCTGTCCGCCGCACTTTTCGCAGCCCAGGTGGGCCCGGACCGGGCAATTGCGCAGCCGCATCAGCGGCATGTATCCGTAGGCCGCGACGCCCCAGGGCGCCTGCCCGTCCAGGGCCCGGATGGCCGCCATGGGCAGCTCGAAGGACACCGTCAGGCTGGCCAAGCCCTGGTTTACATAAAAATCAAATGCCTGGCCGTTGGCAACATTCAGCCCGAAGCCGCCCCGGACCGCCAGGCCCAGCCGCCGGCCCAGCTCTATGCCGTAGATGTTCTCCGCCCAGACAGAAGCGAGCCCCGCCCTGGCCAGAGCACGCAGCCGCACCTCCAGGGCCGGCTCGTCCTCCGGGAAGCACACCGCCGGCAGCGCCGCCGTCAGCCTGTCCCCCAGCTGCCGGATAAGGCCGTCCGTCACCGCCTCTATGGGCAGGATGACGCGCTCCAGCGCCTCGGGCCGGACGATCTGCTCCGCCCTATAGAACCGGGCCCACAGGGGGGAGGGGGAGGGGTGCTCCCGGCGGGCAACGAGGGTGAAAGAAAAATCCTGCCTGGGGACCTCCGGGGCCTGGCCCCGGACCTGGTCAAGGGCCTCCAGGGCCTGGCGGCGCATGCCGTTCAGGGCCGAGGCCGGCAGGGTCAGGCCGGGGGCCAGCTCCGCCGCAAAAGAGTTAACATAATATTGCGTCCCGCCGGTCCTGGACAGACTCTCACGGGCCCGGTCCGGGTCCAGGGGCCGGTTGACGGCGGGCTCGGGGACCGGACCGTCAGCGGCCACAGCGTGCGTCCCGTCGGAGACGGTGAGCCGGCTGCCGGCCGCGTCCATGGAAAGAGCCATGTCCACGGGCACGGTGGGGTTCTCTTTGCGGTACAGCGCCGCCAGCTTTGGCAGCACCTTCTCCGCATCGGTCACGTCCTCGCGGGTGCGGAAGCCGAACATGGAACGGTCCCGCTTTCCCATGAGATAGCCGTCGGTGAAGCCGCTGCGGGAGAACACCGCCGCCAGGGTCTCGGCGTCGTAGGGCTTCCCCTCCCGGGCGTTTTTGCAGGCGGTCACCGCTGCGGCCACGTACTCCGGCCGCTTCATCCGGCCCTCGATCTTCAGCGTGGCCACCCCGGCGCTGCGCAGCTCGGCGATGCGGCCGATGAGGCTCATGTCCTTCAGGGACAGCGCGTGACCGGCCCCGCCGCAGCGCCAGTCCAGCCGGCAGGGCTGGGCGCACAGGCCCCGGTTCCCGCTGCGGCCGCCCAGCATGGCGGACAGATAGCAGGCCCCGGACAGGCTCATGCAGTGGGCCCCGTGGACGAAGGCCTCCGCCGGGATGGCCACGGCGGCGCATATCCGCTCCATTTCCTCCAGGCTCAGTTCACGGGCCAGCACGAAGCTGTCAAAGCCCGCGTCCTGCAAAAACCGGGCCCCGTCCACGCTGTGCACGGCGGTCTGGGTGGAGGCCGCCCGGTGCAGGGAAGGGTACCGGCCGGCGAACAGCCGCAGGGCGGTCATGTCCTGCAGTATGACCCCGTCGGCCCCGGCGGCGGCGATCTCGTCCGCCGTCCGCTCCAGAGCGGGCAGCTCCCGGTCGGTGACCAGGGTGTTCACGGTGACATACAGCTTTGCCCCATGGGTGCGACACAGCCGGGCGGCCTCGGAAAGTTCCTCGGGCCCAAAATTGGCGGCGCTGCGCCGGGCGTTGAAGTCCGCCGTGCCCAGATACACCGCGTCCGCGCCGCAGCGCAGCGCGGCGGTCAGCTGCTCCATGCCGCCGGCGGGAGCCAGTATCTCCAGCGTCGCCATGTCCGCGCCCTCCTTTCCGGGGTTTTTGTTGATTTTACTTCCCTTTTCGCCGTCTGTCAATTATAATGGAATGTCGAAAGGGGGCGGGAGCATGCATATCCCATCCGCGCCCACGGCGGCGCAGCACATCCTCTCCTTCGACGAGGCCATGGCCCGGTCCGGCCAGAGCGGCGGGTACGACGCAGAAAAGTGGCTGTACGTGCCGGATTTCTACGCCGACTACCGGTACATATTGGGCACCCGGGGCGACCGGCCCCTCATCTGCATCGGCATCAACCCCTCCACCGCCGCCCCGGACGATCTGGACCCCACCCTCAAGAGCGTGCAGCGCATCGCCCTTGCCAACGGCTTCGACAGCTTCATCATGTTCAACGTCTACGCCCAGCGGGCCACCCGGCCGGCGGACATGGAGCGGGAGCTGAACCCGGCCCTGCACCGGGAGAACATGGCCGCCTTCGCCTGGGTGCTGGCCCACGGGGGGCCCTCCCCGGCGGTGTGGGCGGCCTGGGGGAACATCATCGAGCAGCGGGGGTATCTGAAGGACTGCCTTCAGGACATGATCGGCGTCGGCCAGCGCTACGGCGCGGTGTGGTACACCGCCGGGGCCCGGTCGAAGCGTGGCCATCCCCACCACCCGCTGTATCTGCGGGCGGACAGCACGTTGGATAGGTTCGACGCGGCGGCATATTGCGATAGCTGCCTTTGAGCGGCGGGAGGTATCAGCATGGCGGATAAATTCGACTACCTGGCCTGGCGGGGGGACCTGACCCTGGCCCAGGCCCCCTTCAACGAGATAGACGGGGTCATCCTGGCCCGCTTCGCCTACGTGCCCTTCGAGTACTTCGCCCAGCCGCTGCCCAAGCGGTTCGTGACGATACGCCAGCTGGCGGCGTGGGCCATTGCGGACGAGGCGCTGGTGACCGGCGAGCGGTGGAAGCTGCGGGACCGCCAGCTGCTGCGGGCCATGGCGGACAGCGCCCGGTTCGGGCCCCTGGAGGCGGGCTTTCAGGAGAGCCTGCTGGACGAGGTGCTCCAGACCCAGTTCTCCGCCATATGCGTGCGCCTGGACGAGGATCTGACGGCGGTGCTGTTCCGGGGCACGGACAACACGGTCATCGGCTGGAAGGAGGACCTGAACATGTCCTACCTCAGCCCCGTGCCCGGACAGAAGATGGCGGCGGACTATCTGCGCCGGGCGGCGGAGAAGCTGGGCGGCCGGCTCATCGTGTGCGGCCACTCCAAGGGCGGCAACCTGGCGGTGTACGCCTCGGCCTTCTGCGGCGGGGACGTGCAGGGTCGCATCGACGCGGTGTACAACTACGACGGGCCCGGCTTTTACGACAGCATCCTGGACACGGAGGGCTATAAGGCCATCTGCGGGCGTATCCACACCTTCGTGCCCCAGTTCTCCGTGGTGGGCATGCTCCTGGGCCATCCGGAGGGCCACACCGTGGTGCACAGCACCGAGACGGGCCTGCAGCAGCACGACACCTACTCCTGGCAGATGCTGGGCCCCCGCTTCGCGGCGCTGGAGGACGTGACCGAGGGCAGCCAGTTTTTGGACAGCACCATCAAGGACTGGACCGCCGACATGGCCCCGGAGCAGTTTCAGGTGTTCGTGGACGCCATCTACCAGGTGCTCAGCAGCCCGGAGCTGGATACCATGCACCAGATGCGGGAGAACTGGTTCTCCACGGCGGTCAGCTTCGTCCGCTCCGTGGCGGACATGGACGAGCAGACCCGCGCCGCCGCCGTGGAGGCCGTCAAGCTGCTGGCCCGCAGCGCCGGCCGGGAGGCGGTGGAGGCCCTCACCGGGACGTGAACGGCGCCGTTCCGGGACATTTCCGGGGGATGTTCCGGGAAAGCGGCGGAACGTTCCCGGGATATAAAGGACTGCGAAGGAAAAAGCGCGGAAACGGAAAATAACTATTGCAACTGTACAAAAGTCCGTGTATTATAGGAAGGTAAAAATACTATATCTTGTATATAGTGGTCATGCGACCCTGACAGGTTTGGAGGTGTTTTGCGTATGTCGCTGGAGGCGCTGGATACCATAGCCCTGGCGGAGGAAAAGGCCCGCCAGGTCCGCGCCGCCGCTCAGGCGGAGGCGAAAAAGGCCGTCCAGGAGGCGGACGAGGCCGTGAAGGCCGCCGTGGCCGCTGCGGACGCCAAGGCGGAGTCGGAGATCCGCGACCTCGTCCGCAAGGCCGACGAAAAGGCCAAGGAGGACGCGGGCGTTCTGGCGTCCAATACCCGCAACCGGCAGGCGGCCATGAAGGCCCGCGCCGAGCGGAAGATGGACGCTGTGGTGGATAAGATCGTGGAAAGGATCGTGAACGGCTGATGGCCATCGTCAGGATGAAAAAGCTGCGCGTCATCGCCCTGCGTGAGCAGCGGGACGAGCTGATGCGTCAGCTCCTGCGTCTGGGCTGCGTGGAGGTCCACGAGCCGGAGGGGATGCTCTCCGACCCGGAGGCGGCAAGCGTGCTGCACCCGGAGCGGGCGGGGCTGCCCGAGGCCCGGACACGGGAGGCGGAGATGGAGTCCGCCCTGCGCGTCATGAGCCAGTACGCGCCCGAGAAGAAAAAGCTCCTTGCCCCCCGGCCCACTGTGGCCGAGGACGCGTTTTTGGACGAGTCCTCCCTGGAGGAGGACTGCGCGCTGGCAAAGCAGATCAACGCCTGGGACGCCCGGCTGCGCCGCATCGGCGCGGACGAGCAGCGTCTGCGGGAGGAGATCGAGGCGCTCCAGCCCTGGGAGGGGCTGGACATGCCCCTGGAGAGCACCGGCACCAAGACCTGCGGCGTGGCGCTGTGCAACGTGCCGGCGGCGGTGGACATGGAATCGGTGGCCGACGCCGCCGAGGCCGCTACCGAGCGGGTGCAGCTGATACTGGTCTACCAGGACGAGCAGCAGAAATGCTTCGTGGTCATCGCCCTGCATGAGGAGCTGGCTGCGGTGCTGGACGCGCTGCGCACGGTGGGGGCCACCCCCGTCAGCTTCCCCGGCTATAACGGCATGGCCCTGGAGAACATCCAGGCCCGCAAGCGGGAGCTGTCCAGCCTGGACGTGCAGCGCCGGACCGTGGTGGCCAACATCGCCCAGGAGAAGGACAAGACCGCCTCCCTGCGTCTGGCCGCCGACCGGCTGGCCACCGACACGGCCCGCGCCGAGGCCACCGAGCAGCTGCGGGGCACCGACAGCGTGGTGGCTCTGGAAGGCTGGTTCCCCGCTGCGGCGGAGAAGAAGCTGGCCGCCTGCCTGGACCGGTTCGACTGCGCCTGGGAGAGCGCCGACCCGGCCCCGGAGGAGTACCCCGACGTGCCGGTGAAGCTGAAAAACAACCCCATCACCAAGCCCCTGAACATGGTCACGGAGATGTACTCCCTGCCGGCCTACTCCGGCGTGGACCCCAACCCGCTGATGTTCCCGTTCTTCATCCTGTTCTACGGCATGATGATGGCGGACATGGGCTACGGCATCCTGATGATCATCGGCGGGCTGCTGCTGAAAAAGTCCCGGGCCCGCGGCATGATGGGCTATATGGCCGGGCTGCTGCTGATGGGCGGCGTGAGCACGTTCTTCTTCGGCGCGATAACCGGCGGCTTCTTCGGCGACTTCCTCACCCAGGTGGTCAAGCTCACCAGCGGCAAGGACTTCGCCCTGCCCAGCCTGTTCACCCCCCTGGACGACACCCTGGCCATCCTGGTGGGCTCCATGTGCCTGGGCTTCGTGCACATCGTCACCGGCATGGCCGTCAGCTTCATCCGGAAGATCAAGGCCGGCCAGGTGCTGGACGCGGTGTTCGAGGAGCTGACCTGGTGGGTGGTGTTCGCCGGCCTTGGCTGCATGTTCCTGCTGCACACCAACATCGTGCTGTACGCGGGCATCATTATGGTGGTGGCCGGGCCCATCGTCACCGGCAAGGGCATGGGCAAGATCACCGGCATCTTCGGATCGCTCTACAACCACGTGACCGGCTTTTTCGGCGACATCCTGTCCTACTCCCGTCTGATGGCCCTGATGCTGGCCGGCAGCGTCATCGCCCAGGTGTTCAACACCCTGGGGGCCATCCCCGGCAACGTGGTCGTCTTCGTGGTCATCTCCATGGTGGGCAACGCGCTGAACTTCGCGCTGAACCTGCTGGGCTGCTACGTGCACGATCTGCGTCTGCAGTGCCTGGAGTTCTTCAACAAGTTCTATGAGGACGGCGGAAAGCCCTTCCGTCCCTTAGATATACACACAAAATTCGTAGACATCGTCAAAGAATAAGGAGGACAACAAAAATGAGTTTCTTGGATTCTATCGGCGGCCTGGCTGTAGCTCTGCTGGGCGCGGGCCTGGCGGCTGTGCTCAGCGGCATCGGCTCGGCAAAGGGCACCGGCTGCGCCGGCGAGGCCGGCACCGGCCTGCTGTGCGAGGACCCCGGCAAGTTCGGCAAGGTGCTGATCCTGCAGGTCATCCCCGGCACCCAGGGCCTGTATGGCCTGGTGGTGTGGTTCTTCGCCGTGTTCCGCATGGGCCTGCTGTCCGGCTCCCTGCCTGAGCTGACCATGGCCCAGGGCCTGCAGTATTTCGCCGCCTGCCTGCCCATGGCGCTGGGCGGCCTGTTCTCCGCCATCGCTCAGGGCCGCGTGGCCGCCGGCTCCATCAACATCCTGGCCAAGAAGCCCGACGACTGGTCCAAGGGCATGGTGCTGTGCATCACCGTTGAGTTCTACGCCATCCTGTCCCTGCTGGCCTCCATGCTGATGATCATCAATATCAGCGCCTGAGAAAGGGAGCGTCTATGAACGGCATCGACAAGATCACGGCCCGCATCGAGACGGACGCCGTGGCGGACGCCGCCCGCATCGCCAGCCAGACGAAGGAGCAGTGCGACGCCATCCGTGCCGAGGGCGAGAAGAAGGCCCAGGAGGGCTATTGGGAAAAGGTCCGCCAGGGCGTCAAGTCCGCCGAGGACCGGGTCCAGCGGCTGGCCAAGACCGCCGATATGGAGGCCCGCAAGAGCGTGCTCAGCTTCAAGCAGTCCGTCGTGGCGGAGGCCTTTGATAAGGCCGAGGCCAAGCTGAACGCCCTGGAAGGGGACGCTTACGTGTCCTTCCTGGCGGCGCTTGCCGCCAGGGCCGCCGTCACCGGCACGGAGCAGATCGTCCTGTCCGCCGATGACAAGGCCGCCTACGGCGCGCAGACGATCGCCCAGGCCAACGCCGCGCTCAAGGCCGCCGGGAAGACGGCGGGGCTGACCCTGGCCGAGCAGGCTGGCTCCTTTGGCAAGGGCCTGGTGGTCCGGCAGGGGAGCGTGTCCGTCAACTGCACCGTGGAGGCCCTGATGGCCCAGGCCCGGGAGGACATGGCCTCCGACGTGGCGGCGGAGCTGTTTGCGTGAGCGGCAGAGAAAACCATTCGCATTGATGAGGAGGTACTGGCTTTGTCAAAAGTAAAAAGTACCGAATACCTGTTCCTGTCCACCTATATCCGGGCCAGAGAGAATGCTCTGCTGGGGCAGAAGAGGCTGGAGCAGATGGTGGAGGCGGCGGACTTTGACGAGGCGGCCAAGGTGCTGACCGAGTGCGGCTTTGCCGATCTGTCCGGCGCGTCCGACGCCAAGCTGGAGGAGGCATTCTCCGCCCGCCGGGCGGCTTTTCTGGACGAGTTCGAGAAGCTCTGCCCGGAGAAGCAGCTGGTCACCGCCTTCCGCCTGAAATACGATTATCACAACGCCAAGGTGCTGGTCAAGAGCGAACACGCCGCCGAGGCACGGGAACGGCTGCTGTCCGCCTGCGGACGGGTATCGCCCGCAGTGCTGGCGGAGGCCTGGCGGGAGGACAGCTGGCAGGACGTGCCGGAGAAGCTGGCCGCCGCCATACAGCAGGCCCGCACCACCATGGTCCGCACCTCCAACCCCCAGCTGGCGGACATGGAGCTGGATAAGGCCTACTTCGCTGAGCTGCTGGCCATCGCCGGCACCCTGTCCACGGGGTTCTATACCGGCTATGTGCGCCTGTCCATCGACATCGCCAATCTGCGCAGCGCCGTGCGCTGCATCCGGGGGCACATGGACGAGGGGCTGCTGCGCACCGCCGCCATCCCCGGCGGCAACGTGTCGGTGGAGAGCGTGTGCCGCAGCTATACCGACGGGGTGGCCGAGGTGTTCCATGACGCCGCCCTGGCCAAGTGCGCCGAGCTGGGCGCCCAGGCCGTATCGGGCGCGCCTCTGGCCGGCTTCGAGCTGGCCTGTGACAACGCCCTGACCGCGTACCTCACGGCCGCCAAGCGGGTCAGCTTCGGCCCGGAGGTGGCGGTGGCCTACGTGGCCAGCCTGGAGGCGGAGATCACTGCGGCGCGGATGGTCCTGCAGGGAAAGCGCGGCGGTCTGAGCCCGGAGGCGCTGCGGGAAAGGTTGCGTGTGAGCTATGTATAAGATCGCGGTCATCGGCGGACCGGATACGGTCATCGGCTTCAAGGCCCTGGGGCTGGACACCTTCCCTGTCCGGGAGGCGGAGGAGGCCCATAAGATATTCAAGGACCTGACGAAACCCGATCGGCCGGACCAGTACGCCATCATCTATCTGGAGGAGAACCTGGCCGAGCCCCTGAAGGCGGACATCGACCGCTTCAAGGATGTGCCCAGCCCGGCTGTCATCCTCATCCCCGGCAAGGACGGCTCCCTGGGCCTGGGCCAGTCGGCCCTGCAGGCCGCAGTGGAGCGGGCTGTCGGAGTCAATATACTTTGAACCTGTATTCCCAGGCAGAACACTGCTGTCTGAACGGCTGTTTTTCCGCCGTGCTGCGTTGTTCCTCCTTGAAATACACAAAGTATTCCTGCGTCGTCGCGTCTTGCCCGTCGAAAAAACCTCTCGTTCATCCAGCGTATCCCACCTGTGAAAACAGGTTCTGATTTCCTCTTTTTGGGGAAGCACAATTCTACCGAAAGAAGGTTGAAGCATGAGCGGAACGATCACAAAAGTTTCCGGCCCGCTGGTGGTGGCCACCGGCCTTGCCGACGCCAACGTCTCCGACGTGGTGCGCGTGGGCGGCCAGCGTCTGATCGGCGAGATCCTTCAGATGAAGGGCGACAGCGCCTCTATCCAGGTCTACGAGGAGACCTCCGGACTGGGGCCCGGCGCCCAGGTGGAGACCACCGGCACGCCCCTGAGCGTGGAGCTGGGGCCGGGGCTTCTGACCAATATATACGACGGCATCCAGCGCCCGCTGACCGAGATCCGGGACGCCATCGGCGATACCATCGCCCGCGGCGTGGAGGTGGCCTCCCTGAACCGGGATAAGCAGTGGGAGTTCGCGGCTGTGGCCAAGAAGGGCGACGTGGTCAAGCCCGGCGACGTGCTGGGCACGGTCCAGGAGACCGCCGCCGTCCTGCACAAGATCATGGTCCCCGTGGGCGTCACCGGCGTGGTGCAGTCCATCAAGAGCGGCAAGTACACCGTGGAGGAGACCGTGGCCGTCGTCAAGGACGACAAGGGCGCGGAGCACGATGTGGCCATGATGCAGAAGTGGCCTGTGCGCGTGGCCCGGCCCTACAAGCATAAGTACATGCCCAGCCGGCCCATGAACAGCGGCCAGCGGGTCATCGACACCCTGTTCCCCATCGCCAAGGGCGGCACGGCCGCCGTGCCCGGCCCCTTCGGCAGCGGCAAGACCGTGGTCCAGCACCAGCTGGCCAAGTGGTCCGACGTGGACATCGTGGTCTACATCGGCTGCGGCGAGCGCGGCAACGAGATGACCGACGTGCTGATGGAGTTCCCCGAGCTGAAGGACCCCCGCTCCGGGGAGAGCCTGATGCAGCGCACCGTGCTGATCGCCAACACCTCCGATATGCCCGTGGCCGCCCGTGAGGCCAGCATCTACACCGGCATCACCATCGC
>CANPXW010000048.1 GCA_947587025.1 uncultured Oscillospiraceae bacterium | reverse complement strand
CATATCCACGCTGGCCTGGTCCGCCGCCAGGATGTCCACGCTGGCCAGGATGCCCACGTTGGGCGTCACCACCGGCTGGGCCGCCACGCCCTCGCAGTCGCAGGACACGGACATGTTCCGCAGCACGTTCACATAGGTGACGTGCTTGCCGAAGTGGTCGATGACGGCCTTGGTGGACTCGCTGATCTTCTCCATCAGCTCCTCGTGGGTCACGCCCCAGAACTCACCGTTTTTCTCGTGGAGCATCTTCTTACCGATGCGCCCGTCCGCGCAGCCGATGCCGATGTTCTTGTTGGAGCCGCCGAAGCCGCCCATGAGATGGCCCTTGAAGTGGGTCAGCACCACCAGGGAGTCGTAGCCGGGCAGAGACGCGCCCACGCTCATCTCGTCAAACCACTTGCCGCCCTTTACCGGCAGCATCACCGTGCCGTGCTCGTCGGTGATGTCCACGGTGGTGAAATCGGTCCAGCCGTTTATCTTGAGCGTTTGGCGGTGCTGCTCGGTGGTGTAGCGGTCGCCGTCATAATAGGTGTTCGTCTCGATGATGGTGGCGTCGGGCAGCTCCTTGGCCATGAACGCCTTGACCCATGCCGGGGGGATGATGTTGGGGCCGTGGGGCTCGCCGGTGTGCAGCTTGATGGCCACCTTGCCGGTGATGGCGCCGTTGACCCGCTCATAGACCTTCATAAGTCCCTCCGGGGACAGGTCACGGGTGAAATACACGATAGATTCGTTGCCGGTGCGCTGGGCATAGGGGACATACCGCTCCCCGCCGGTCGCCGCTGTGATATGGTCGGCCATAGTTATACCTCCTGAAGTGTTGTTGATAAAGGGGTTTCCTGTGCTCAGGCTTCAGCCTCGTTCCACACATCTTTGGCCAGACGGAACACCGCCCACGCCTTGGGCCAACCCACATAGAAGCCGACGTGGGTCACGATGGCGGCGATCTCCGCACGGGTGACGCCGTGGGCCTTGGCGTTCTCCAGGTGGTAAATGAGGGACGAGTCCGTGATCCCGGAGCTCATCAGCGCCACCACGGTGATGATGCACCGGGTCTTCAGGTCGATGTCCGGATTGTTCCAGTTCTCCCCAAAGAGAACGTCGTCGTTGAAGTGGGCGAAATCCGGCGCGAAATCGCCAAGCTGATCTCTGCCCGCTGTCTGTGTGATCTTTTCCATTTTGATCTCCTTCCTGTTATGATTATACTTTTACACTTCCTTCTGATTGGCCAAAAGCCGTTTCACACAGTTGTATGTGATCTCGTAGATGGACAGGAACACATAATTGACCCCGGCCTCCTCCATGGCTGTCCGCTGCTTGGCGGTGACGAAGGTGTAGGGATAGATACCGAACATGAACGGGAAAAAGGTATAGATGAAGTCCTGTTTTTCCGACCGGGACATCTCGGGGAAAAACTTATCCAGGCACGCCCGAACAGTCTGCAGGGACCTGCCGTAGACCGTTTTGAACTCCTTGAGCCTTTCCGGACGGCTGCCCGTCTCCATGTCGTAGTGGTTCATGCTCATGATCTTCAGAAGCTGGGCCCGCTTTTCCAGCGTCTGGGCGAATTTGTCCGCGAACGCCTCTTTGGTGAGGGCGTCGTTTTCCTCCATCATGGCGGCCAAATCTGCGATCCAAAGCTCATTTTCCCGTTGCAACAGGGCAAGGAAAATTTCTTCCTTCGTCTGGAAGTAGTTATAGATAGACGTTCTGGTGAAGCTGGTGGCCAAGCTTATGTCCTTCATGGTGATCTCTTTGAAGCCCATGGTCTGATAGAGCGCCTCGCAGGCGTTTATGATCTCCTCTTTCCGGGCGTTCGTCAGCTCCGGCGATCCCTTCGGCATGTTGCGCCCCCCCTGTTCGCGTTCTGACATTCTGTCAGAACGTAGTATAGCACTGCTCTGAAATGGCGTCAAGAAGAAATGGCGCGGCAGAACGCCGCGCCATTCCGATCGCAGATATGATCGCCTTATGATGTCCCCGCATCAGAGAGGACCGGGGCCGGCGGACGCCCTGGTATCACCGCTGGTTGTCCTTTTTGATGGCCTCGCTCCAATCCGGCGCCAGGGGCGCGCCGCCGCGCACCCGGCTCACCGCGTTGGCCACCGTGTCGTAGAGGACCCTGGTGCCCTGGCCGTCGGCCTGGTAGTTCACCGCCCGGTCCGCGCCGATGCCCATGTGGGCGGCGGTCTGGGCCGCGTCGATGTTGGCCGCCAGGAACAAAAACTCCCAGCCGTACTTCTCCTTCTCGTGGGCGATCATCGCCCGCACCTGGTCGGCGCTGAAATGGCGGCTGGCGTTCTCCATGCCGTCGGTGGTGATGACGAACAGGGTGTGCTCCGGCACGTCCTCCGGCCGGGCGTAGCGGTGGATGTCGGCGATGTGGCGGATGGTGCCGCCGATGGCGTCCATCAGCGCGGTGCAGCCGCCCACGCAGTAGTCGCTGTCGGTCAGGGGCTTTACGTCCTCCAGCTTGGCCCGGTCATGGACCGTCTTGAAGCCGGTGTTGAACAGCACCGTGGTCACATAGGCCCGGCCCGGCTGCCTGCGCTGCTTTTCGATGAGGGCGTTGAACCCGCCGATGGTGTCCGCCTCCAGTCCCGCCATGGACCCGCTCCGATCCAGGATGAATACCAGCTCTGTGATGTCGTTTCTTTTCATGATGAAAACCTCCTGTACTGTGTTTTGTTGGTCACAGTATAGGAGGTTTTCGGGTATATTTGGTCGCCCTACAGGCGACATTTTATGCGCCTAGCAAACTCTGGTCGAATACGAACAGGGCCTCGTTGATCTCAAAGACGTTGTAGTTGCCCCGGCGTATGAAGTACTCCACGATCACGTCGAATTTGTTGGCGGGGGACAGGGCGTAGCCGGCCTTGGCCAGCAGCTGGCGGGTCTCGTCCAGGCTCAGCTCCAGGGCGATGGCGAAGGCGATGACCGTGGGCTTGCTGGGCTGGTAGTGCACGTCGCCGCGTATCTTGGAGAAGAGCTTGCGGTCGATGTTGGCCTTTTTGTAGCATTGGGCGTCGGTCATGCCGCGCTCGTCGATCAGCCGCAGCAGCGTCTGGGAGAAGCTCTCGTCCAGGTGGGCCAGGCGGCGGTCCAGACTGGGGAAGACGCTGGCTGCGGCGTGGGTCTCCGGCATGGCCGCTGCGGGCGGGGCGTTGTCCAGGATGCGCATGGAGCGCATCCGCTCCCGGCAGGCGTCGTAGTGGGTGTCCACGTAGTGGTCGTCGATGAAGGACTGCACGTCGGAAAACAGCTTCTTGCTCAATAGATAGGGCGTGGGGCTGAACACCACCAGAAACACGGTCATCTCGTCGTTTTCCAGCAGAAAGGCGCTGATGGCGTCCACCGCCACCCGCAGGGCCTGGTCCTTGGGGTAGCCGAACACCCCGGCGGAGATAAGGGGGAAGGCCACGCTCCGGCAGCCGTGCTCCCGGGCCAGGGCGAGGCTCTCCCGGTAGCAGCTTTCCAGCAGCTCCCGCTCCCCGTGACCGCCGCCCTGCCATATGGGCCCCACGGTGTGGATGACGTATTTGCAGGGCAGCTCGTACCCGCCGGTGAGCTTGGCCCGGCCGGTCTCGCACCCGCCCAGGGTCCGGCACTCCGCCAGCAGCCCTGGTCCGGCGGCCTTGTGGATGGCCCCGTCCACGCCTCCGCCGCCCAGCAGGGAGTTTTTCGCCGCGTTCACGATGGCGTCGCAGCGCACCTTGGTGATGTCGTCCCGGATGATCTTCAGGGGCATGAGGCCGCCTCCTTGTCCAGTGATATGTCCATTATAGGGGCACGGCCGGCCTTTTGCAAGCGCATAGTTCCCGCCCGGACGCATATACTTTTGTCAGCGATATGCACCGAAAGGGTGGTCTTATGATAAAAATAAAACCGCTGGCGGTCAGTCTTGCCGTCAGTCTGGGGGTGGGAGGACTGTCGGCGCTGCTGACGGGCCCGTCCATGAAAAAATACGCCCTGCTGGACCAGCCGCCCCTGTCTCCGCCGGGGTGGGTGTTCCCGGTGGTGTGGACGGCGCTGTTCGTGATGATGGGCACGGCGGCGTACCTGGTGTGGGTGAAGGACGGCCCCGAGCGGGACAGGGCGCTGACGCTGTACGGCGCCCAGCTTCTCTTCAACTTCTTCTGGACGCTCATCTTCTTCAACGGGGAGAAGTTCGGCCTGGCCTTCGTGTGGCTGCTCATTCTGTGGGGCCTCATCCTGGCCACGCTGCTGGCCTTCCGCAGACAGGACCGGACGGCGGGATACCTGCTCATGCCCTACCTGGCCTGGGTCACCTTCGCCGGCTATCTCAACGCCGGGGTGTGGTATTATAGCTGACGGGAGGCGAACCCACGCCGGTTCTGGCGGCGCGTGTTCGCCTCCCGTCAGCTATTCAACGGGTGAGCCCGGCATTTGGACGAATATCCTCCGGCCATTTCGGCGCCCGTTTTTGTGCAGGATGGCCTTTGACGGCGGCCCGTCCGACAGGTATAATAAAAATACAACGTGTAGCACGAACTGCGTAAACCCGGTTGCGTGCCGCACGTTCTTTTTTTGTGTGAAAGGAAGTCAAAAATGGAAAAGGAGACCAACGCCTTCCTGGGCGATGCGCCCGTCGGGAAGCTCATGGGAAAGTACGCCGTGCCCTGCATCATCTCTCTGCTGGTGGGGGCGCTTTATAACATCGTGGACCAAATATTCATCGCCAACGCCGCCTATCTGGGCTCCTATGGCAACGCCGCCAACACGGTAGTGTTCCCCCTGACGGTCATCGCCCTGGCTGTGGCCGTGATGATCGGAGACGGCTGCTGCGCCTTCGTGAGCCTGAGTTTGGGCAAAAACGAGACGGCCGCAGCCAGAAAGAGCGTGGGGAACGCCGTGGTGCTGGCCGCAGGCAGCGGTATAGCGCTGGGTGCGGTGTACCTGGCCTGCGCTGACCGGCTCATCGCGCTGTTCGGCGGCACGGTCAACGACGAGACCTTCCGGTACTCTCAGGAGTACTTCTTCTGGATAACCCTGGGCGTGCCCTTTTACATGTTCGGCCAGGCTATGAACCCCATCATCCGGGCGGACGGCTCCCCCAAATTCGCCATGGCGTCCACGCTGCTGGGAGCGGTAGTTAACATAATTCTTGACCCAGTGTTCATATTCGCCTTCCGCTGGGGCATGATGGGTGCGGCCGTGGCCACGGTGCTGGGCCAGATCGTCACGGCGGCGCTGGCGGTGTGGTATCTGGCGCACATGCGCCTGGTCCGGCCGGGGAGGGGGGACTGGCGTATGGACCGGCGCGTCGCCGGACGCACCCTGACCCTGGGCGTGACCAGCTTCCTGTCCCAGATCTCCCTGGTGGCGTCCATGGCCGCCGTCAACAACATGCTGCGCCGGTACGGGGCCGCCGACCCGGTGTTCGGCCAGGCCCAGTACGCCCAGATACCCATGGCGGTGGTGGGCATCGTGATGAAGTTCTTCCAGATCGTCATCTCCGTAGTGGTGGGCATGGCGGCCGGGTGCATCCCCATCGCCGGCTACAACATGGGTGCGGGGCACAGGGAGCGGGTGCGCGGCCTCTTTACCCGGCTGCTGGCGCTGGAGGCGGCTGTGGGCGCTGTAGCGCTGGTCATCGTGGAGTGCTTCCCGGCCCGGCTCATCGCCATCTTCGGCGCGGCCAACGAGAGCGCTTACTATACCGCCTTCGCCCTGCGGTCCTTCCGCGTCTACCTGTGCATGGTGATCTTCGCCTGCGTGAACAAGGCCTGCTTCATCTTCCTGCAGGCCATGGGAAAGGCTCTGGCCTCCACCATGCTCTCCATGGTGCGGGAGGTGGTGTTCGGCGTGGGACTGGCGCTGCTCCTGCCCCGGTTCTTCGGGCTGGACGGGGTGCTCTATTCCATGCCCGTGTCCGACGGGCTGACCTTCCTCATTGCCGCCGTGTTGATCGCAAGGACCTATAAGCAGCTGGCGGACGAGTCCGGCCCCCGCCTGCAGACCCGCCGTCATGCGCTCTCCAGAGCGTGACCCCGCGCGGCACGCCTGCCTCGTGGGAAGAAAAAACAGTAATAAATCAAATCGCCGCCCATATTGAACGGGGCTCCCATCGCAAACCAGCGAAGCGTTTGCGATGGGAAAAGGAGAAAGGACGCTGACCGATGAAGGGACCTCGCTTGCGAGCACTCAGAATCTCCAGAACCTGGACCCGGGGCCCCCAAAGGACACGCCTGTCCTTTGGGGAAAGGAAGAAGAGCTTTGACCGATGAGGAGGCATGGCTTGCCATGACTCCGAATCTTCAAAGCTCTTCTGACGTGGTGACCTGGCGGGGACTCGAACCCCGGACCCACTGCTTAAAAGGCAGTTGCTCTACCGCCTGAGCTACCAAGTCATGTGAAATTAAAATGGCAGGGACGGCGGGATTCGAACCCACTATATCAGAGTCAAAGTCTGGTGTGTTACCTTTACACTACATCCCTATGGATGCCGCCATCCGTGATAAAAGAAAATAGGCTGTCCGGCTGGACCGGGCAGCCTATTGAAAAATGGGGTGGGAGATGGGACTCGAACCCACGACACCCGGAACCACAATCCGGTACTCTAACCAACTGAGCTACACCCACCACATGATCTTACATGGCACGCCAGAAGGGACTCGAACCCCTGGCCTACTGCTTAGAAGGCAGTTGCTCTATCCACCTGAGCTACTGGCGCATATATCTTCGGCCAACAGCCGAGCTGTGGAGCGGGCGATGGGAATCGAACCCACGTCCCCAGCTTGGAAGGCTGGTGCACTAGCCGTTGTGCTACGCCCGCAAGCTAGAAGATTCTATCATCCATGGGCCCGCTTGTCAAGAGGCACGCCCGGGAAAAGTCAATTTTTTTCCTGGGGGGCTGACGCCTCGGCGGGCACCGGCCTGTCGTCGGACTCCTTGCGCAGCAGGTGGATGACGCCGGTGTCGTCCAGGCTCTTGAGGATGGCGCAGGCGATGGGCAGGCCCAGAAGCCCGATGCCGCCGAAGAGCTTGGTGCCCACCAGCATGGCAATCAGCGTCACCAGCGGATGCAGGCCCACCTGGTGGCCCACCACACGGGGCTCCAGGAACTGGCGGAAGATGGTGATGATGAGGTACAGCGCCAGCAGCCCGAAGCCCTTGGCCATGTTGCCGCCCAGCAGGGTGACGATGGACCAGGGGATAAGGATGGCGCCCGCGCCCACCACCGGGAAGATGTCGAAGATGGCGATCAGGATGGCCAGGAAGATGGCCGCCTCCTGCCGCAGGATCAGCAGGCCTATGCTCAGCTCCGCGAAGGTGATGCACATGATGATGCCGTAGCTCTTGCCGTACTTTTTCAGCACGGTGACGAAGCTCTCCTTGGCCTTCACGGTCACATGGCGGGTGCGCTGGGGCAGCTGCCGCAGCAGGAAGGAGGTGATGCGGGAGAAGTCTACCGTCATAAACACGGTGGCGATGATGCATATCAGGGTGGACAGCAGCCGGCCCGGCACCTTGGTCACCCAGCCGGAGACCACGGCAACCGCCCGCACGGAGAAGCTGGACACCGCGCTGCCGGCGGAGGATATGGCGCTGGCCAGGGAGGTCTGGAGCATCTCGGCGGCCTCCGGGTCCAGCCGGCCCACGAACTGCTGCGCCCAGGCGGTGGCGTCCCGCATGGCGGGTTCCACCACGCCGGTGTACACCGTAGGCACCCACATCACGAACTGCTGCACCCAGGAGACGATGTTGAATATCAGCACCAGCAGCAGCGCGCCCATGATGCCGAAGAACAGCAGCAGGCATATGGCTGCGGCAAAGCCGTGCTTGAGGTGGCACTTGACAGTCAGCAGCCGGACCAGGGGCGTCAGGGCCCAGGAGAAGATGAACGCCAGGAAGAAGGGCCAGATGAGCCCCAGCAGATACTTGGTGATCAGAAAGATGATGCCGACCACGATGGCCCAATAGACGGTGTTGATGATGAACCGTCTGCGCCGTTCGATGCTGTCGCCCAATGCCCTCGCCTCCTCTCTGCCGTGATAGCCGCTCTCCACGCAAGCATACCATTGCGGGGGCCTGTTGTCAATGCGGCCGGGGTGAACAAATTGTTAACGCAGCCACTGGCACAGCGCGCCCCACCACTCCAGCACCCGGAAGCGCAGCACGTACCCCATCCCGGTCCCGGCGATGAGTCCCGCCGTATCTTCCGGCAGCAGGGCGAAGGCGTCCGTGTCCGGCTGGGCCAGCGCCTCGGTGCACAGCGGCGGGAACACCACGCACCACCAGTTATGCCCTGCGCCCGCCCCTATCACGACGCGCAGGGACAGATACTCCCCCGCCGGCAGGGAGAAGCCCTCATAGTCCCGCGTGGGGTAATACTCCGTGCCCAGGGTCACGGCCACGTCCCCCAGTGCCTCCAGGGCGGGCTTTTGCTTAAGTATTATGTCAACTGCTTCCTCCTGGGTCCGGCAGTCTGCCAGCAGGGGGGAGAGCAGCGCCAGCACCCGGTCCCGCATTTGCAGCTTGGCGGCCTGGTCGGCGTCGGAGTCGGAATTGGCCACCACGTGCAGCCGCACCAGGCCCCCGGACAGCGCCTCCTGCCTGTCCGCCGCCCAGACGCCGGAGAGGAAGAACAGGCACAGGGCGGCCAGCAGCGCCGTCTCCCAGGGCCGCAGCTTTTGTCTCGTCATAAAAACATCACCGTCCAGATTCTGGACGGTGACGATCGTTTCTAAACAGACTTACGGCGCGTATGGCCGGGTGAGGTAGCACTCCCGGTACCGGGCGGAGAGGGTCTCGTATGCCCTTTTCGCGGCTGCCTCGTCGTCAAACAGGCCGAACACGGCGCTGCCGCTGCCGGTCATGGCCGCGCCCAGGGCGCCGGCGTCGGTCAGTTCGCTCTTGATGGCGAATATCTCCCCCTGCCGGCGGCCCAGCACGTCCTCGAATACGTTGAACATCCGCCGGGCCACGCCGGGCACGTCGCCGCTCTCCAGGGCCGCCAGGATGCCGGTGGTATCCGGCCGCAGGCGGCTTTTGCGGCCGTCCACCTTGCCGAACAGCTCCGGGGTGGAGATGGCGAAGGCGGGCTTGCAGATGACCACCGCGCAGTCGGGCAGGGAAGGCACGGGGGTGAGCACCTCGCCCCGGCCCTCGGCCAGAGCGGCCCCCTCCATCACGCAGAAGGGCACGTCGCTGCCTGCCCGCAGGCCCAGCGCGCACAGCGCGTCGACAGGCATGCGCCGCTCCGTGAGGACGTTCAGCGCCCGCAGCACCGCCGCCGCGTCCGCGCTGCCGCCGCCCATCCCGGCGCACACCGGGATGCGCTTGACCACCCGGATGTCCGCTCCCAGGCCGGTGCCCTCCAGGAAGAGCTTCGCCGCCTTCACCGCCAGGTTGCGCCCGTCGGCGGGCAGATAGCTCTGGCCGGGGTCGATGGTGAACTGGCCGTCGGAACGCAGCTCTACCTCCAGCTCGTCGCCAAAGGCCACCGTCTGCATCACCATGCGCATGTCATGGTAGCCGTCCGCCGTCCGGCCCAGCACGTCCAGGGATAGATTGAGTTTTCCGTGGGCGGTGACTTTCATTTCTCGAACAGCATGTCCAGCAGAGCCGTGCCCTCGGGCACGAACAGGTCCGTCTTCAGGCCGTTCTTCTCGGTGTAGGAAAGGCCCGAGCAGGTCCGCTCCCGGCTGTCGTAAATGAAAAACGGCACCGGATCGCCGTCGTGGGCCCGGTTGGAGGTGAGGGTCTTGTGGTCGGACAGCATCAGGATGCGGAAGTCCTCCCCGCAGGAGCGCAGCCAGTCCACGATGGGCGCGGTCTCCCGGCTGTCCAGCCATTCGATGGACTGTATCTTGCCCGGCGTGTCCCCGTTGTGGGTGCACTCGTCGGGGGCCTCGATGTGCAGCGCGGCAAAGTCGCACCGGGAGAGTATCTCGATGGTCTTTTGGCACTTGCCGTCCCAGTTGGTGTCGATCTCGCCGGTGACGCCGGGGACCAGCGGCGCGGGCAGGCCGCTCAGCCGGGCGATGCCCCGTACCAGGGGCACGGCGGACACCACCTCGCCGGTGTGTCCGTACTTTTGGGCGAAGTCCGGCAGGATGGCGGCGGTGCCTTCGGCCCAGAACCAGATGCCGTTGGCCGGCAGCTTGCCTGCGGCCCGGCGGATGACATTCAGCGGGTGCTGGTCCAAAAACCGGAAGGCGGCCTGCTGCAGCTTTTCAAGCTTCTCCGCCACGGCGCAGCCGGAGGGGGCCAGCGGCCCGATCTGCTCACCCAGATGGTCGTGGGGCGGGATGAGGGATATGCCGGCGATGTCCGCGTGGTGCATGACGGCGAAGTGGCGGAAGGAGGAGCCGGGGTTGATCTCGATGTCAAACTCCTTCGCCAGAGCGGCGAACTCCGGGCTGGCCCACAGCTCGGTGATGAGCGTGTCGGAGGTCTCGCCGTCGATGGAGCCGGCGCTGTGGGAGAGGATGCGCCGCTGCTCGTAGGGCTTGTCGGCGTCCTCCAGCGCCACCATGTTGCACCGGCAGGCCATGTCTCCGTCGGCCAGCTCGATGCCCTGGGCGGCGGCCTCCAGGGGCCCGCGGCCGTGGTAGTACTGCAGGGGGGAGGCGCCGAAGATGGACATGATGGCCGTGGCGCTGCCCGGCTCAAATTCCTTGGGGCAGTTGACGACGCTGCCCAGCTGGCCCCGGCGGCAGAGATCGTCGATGACCGGCTTGTCGGCCACCTCCAGGGGGGTCTTATCGCCCAGCGCGGGCACGGGGTTGTCGGCCATGCCGTCGCCGATGATGAGAAGATATTTCATGGGGAATGCTCCTTGCTGTATCATTTTTCGCTATTGTAACACCATTTCGCCCGGCAGGCAACGAAAAAAAGACCGGACACATCAGTGCCCGGCCTGCAAGGGTATGATCATGTCTCTTCGACTGTCTCCTGCTTCTTTGGGGGCCTGACCTGGCGGTACAGCGCCTCCAGCTTGGCCTCCTTGCCGATCTCCCAGTAGATCAGCGCCGCCACGATGCCCCGCAGGATGATGATGCCGAAGATGACGATCATCTGCTTCGGCTCCTCGATGATCACTGTCCGCAATACCTCGCCGCCCATCTTGAAGGCCAGCGCCAGCAGGATGCCCTGGGCGATGGTGCTGCGCACGTCCGGGGCTCTGCGCAGCCACTTGACCATGCTCTGCACGGCCGTGACCACCAGCACCGTCACGCCGAAGGATTCCAGTATCAGGATCCCCCACGACACGACGTGCCGGAATATCGCCTCGCAATGCTCCAGCAGCATAGTTTTCCCTCCTGTTATCGTTATTAAAATAACTATAAGGTAAAAATGACAAAATGTCAAGGATATATGCCCTTGACGTTGAGACTGTTTGTCACTATAATGACTCTATCAAAAGGAGGGCTGCGGGATGGGGTTCTTGGATAAGCTGCAGGGGAAGAAGCCCGCGAAGACCAGCTGGGACAGCGCGCCGGTCCCCTGGCGGGGCGATATGGTCCTGCGGAGCGTGGGCCCGGGAAAGCCGGCGGAGTACCCCGGCTATACCTGTGCCACGGTCCGGGTGCGGTGGGAGAGCCGCCAGACGGACGAGTCCGGCGCGCCCCTGGCCGTCCGGGAGCCGCATCCCAAGACCTTTCCGCTGCCGGCGGCCGCCTTCACGGCGGCGGGCCGGGCCTACACCTCCGTCAAGCAGCTGGACCCGGACCGGTACAGGGACGGCACCTGGAGCCGGGATATATACGGCCGGCAGGTGCTGTGCGTGTGGGAGCGGTTCCCCTGCTTCGACAGCAGCGACTACCTGTACGAAAAACGGTTCTTCCGCTGGTTCTTCTTCTGGGAGAACGGCCATCTCATCCGGGTGCAGCACACCGACGAGCGGCCCATCGTCACCGTGACGGTGGACGTGCGGGACATCGAGGACCAGTGCTGGCAGATCATGCAGCAGCAGGGGTGTTTTCAATAACAAGAAAAGGGGGCCTGTTGGAAAACAGGTCCCCTTTCCATATGCGGGATGTCACTTCTCCTCAAAGGCGGCGCGGAGGAAGGCGTCCACCTCCTGCTCCGTGTCGAAGCAGCATATGGCCACCTGGTTGCCCATGGCGCCGCTGAGCGCGTCGGGCATGCGGGTGAACAGCCGGGCGCTGCCCGCGTACTTTTCCCGCAGCTGGTCCAAAGTGAGCACGTAGTCGCACTCGTCCCGCCGGCCGGCGTAGACGCAGTAGCTGTGGGGCCCATCATAGCTGTGCCGGGCCTCGTCGAAGGCGATCATATCCGCCCAAAGCTGGTAGACGTCCGCGCTCTGGCTGAAGTTGAGCATGTCCGGCGTAAAGCCGCCCGCCGGGCGCATGTTCACCTCCAGGGCCACGATGTCCCCGGTCTTGCCCAGGCCGGCCTTGTCGGCGGTCAGGCGGAAGAACTCCAGGTGGAAGAACCGGCTGACAGCGCCGAAGGCCTTCAGGGTGGCCTGGCCGGCGGACACCACCTCCGGCGGCACCTCGCGGTTTACATAATACGAACAGGGCTGGTGCTCGTTCACCATGTCCATGATGGAGTTGGGGCTGATGTGGCTGGCGGCGAAGAGCACCTGGCCCTTGGAGTTGACGATGCCGTCGTAGGTGGTCACCGCGCCGGGGACGAACTCCTCCATCACGTAGGGCGTCTCGGGCTTCTCGGCGAAAAAGGCCTCCAGGTCTGCGTCGGACTTGAGCTTGTATGTAGCGGTGGCGCCCACGCCGCTGTCCGGCTTGACGATCACCGGGTACCCGGTCTGGGCGATGAAATCCTGGGCGGCGGCGATGTCCGTCACCAGGGAGAACCGGGCGGCGGGGACGCCGGCCTTGGCATAGTAGGACTTCATCAGGGACTTGCTCTTGTACTTCTCGATCTCGTGGGCCTTCAGGCCGGTGGTCACGTTGAAGTCTGTGCGCAGCCGGGCGTCCTGCTCCAGCCAGTACTCGTTGTTGGACTCGATCCAGTCGATCTTCCCGTACCGGAAGGCGAAGAAGGCCACAGCCCGATACACCTGGTCGTAGTTCTCCAGGCTGTCCACCCGGTAGTACTCGGTCAGGGCGCTTTGCAGCTCCGGGCGCAGCTGATCGTAGGGGCAGTCCCCCACGCCCAGCACGGTGACCCCGTTGGCGGCCAGCCGGTCGCAGAAGTTCCAGTAGGCCTCGGGAAAGTTGGGGGAGATAAAGACGAAATTCACGGTTGTTTCCTCCTCTTATGCGGTATACTGCCAGAGATTGTAGACGCTGACGGCGATAATGACGGCCATCAGGCCCATGAAGAGCTTATCCACGGCCCGGCCGTCCATGCGCTTGTTGAGACTGCGGCCCAGGATGCCGCCGCCGATGCCGCCGGCGGCCATCAGGGCCAGCTCCGGCCACCGGAAGACGGGCACGGCGCGGGTGCACAGCGTCACCAGCAGGCTGGCCAGCTGGCTGAAAAAGATGATGTACAGGCTGTTGGCTGCGGCGCGCTTGGTGTCCATGCTGAAGAAGTAGAACAGCACCATCAGGTTGATGGGCCCGCCGCCGATGCCCAGAAAGCTGCTCATCAGCCCCAGGGCCAGGCCGATGAGAACGCACAGAGCGGGGCTTTCCACCTGCCGGCCCTTTATCCTGTCCTTTTTCACTGTGTAGATCAGCGTGCCCAGGGTGATGAGGGCCAGGCAGGCCGCCTGTACGGCGCTGACCGTCTCCGGCCGGCCGGCGGAGGCCTTCACCAGGGCGAACAGCCGGTTGCCCAGCAGCCCCCCGGCCACCGCTCCAAGGATCAGCGGCGCGCCGGTGCGTACCTGTACCTGCCGCTCCCCGGCCAGCAGGGACCGGCCCACGGAGTAGGCGCTCATGGCCAGCACCGTGCACCCGGACAGGAATTGGATGGCGGCCACGGTCTCCATGTGCAGCAGATCCAGCACCGGCTTGATGATCACGCCCCCGCCGATGCCGCATATCGCGCCCACGGCGCTGGCCAGCAGGCTCACGAGCAGGAACATGACCATGGCGGGACCCCCTTTTAAACCGTTAAAGCTATCATACTCTGCCTGCGGCGCAAAAGTCAATCCCCCGTTGCAAGAACGGCCGAAACGTGGTACAATGATTGCATCAAATCAGTATACAAGGAGAACGAGCATGTCTGACTATCTCGGCAAGGATACGCCCAAGCTGGGCTTCGGGCTGATGCGCCTGCCCCGGAAGGGCGCCCGCATCGACCAGGGCCAGGTGCGGGACATGGTTGATCTGTTTTTAGAGGCGGGCTTTACATACTTCGACACCGCCTATGTCTACCCCGGCTCGGAGAACGCCGCCAAGCGGACTCTGGTGGAGAGACATCCCCGGGACAGCTACACCCTGGCCACCAAGCTCAACGCCAGCGTGGCTCCCACGGTGAAGCTGGCCCACAAGCAGTTCGAGAAGAGCCTGGAGCGGACCGGCGCGGGATACTTCGATTACTATCTGCTGCATGCGGTGATGGACGGGAACGTGGGCAAGTATGACAGGATGAAGCTGTGGGATTTCGTCCAGGAGCAGAAGGCCAAGGGCCTGGTGAAGCACGCGGGCTTTTCCTTCCACGGCACGCCCCAGCTGCTGGACCGGCTGCTTACCGAGCGGCCGGAGACGGAGTTCGTACAGCTGCAGATCAACTACGCCGACTGGGACAGCCCCACCGTCCAGAGCCGGGCCTGCTATGAGACCGTCCGCCGGCATGGCAAGCCCGTGGTCATCATGGAGCCGGTAAAGGGCGGCCGCCTGGCCGACCCGCCGGAGGACGTGAAGGCCCTGTTCCGCGCCCACGACCCCGAGGCCTCCTGCCCCAGCTGGGCCATCCGCTACGCCGCCTCCCTGGAGGGGGTGCTGACAGTGCTTTCCGGCATGTCCAACATGGACCAGGTGCGGGACAACGTCTCCTTCATGCGAAACTTCAAGCCCCTGGACGGGGCCGAGCGGGACGTGATCGCCCAGGCCCAGAAGCTGATGGGCGCCTCCGCCGCCATCCCTTGCACCGGCTGCGGCTACTGCCTGGAGGGCTGCCCCAAGCAGATCGCCATCCCGAAGCTCTTCTCCGCCGCCAACCTGCAGCTGGCCCACGGCCAGATGGACGAGGCCCGCGCGGCATACGAGCAGGCAGCCCCAGAGGGCCACAGGGCCTCCGACTGCATCGGCTGCAAGCACTGCGAGAGCGTCTGCCCCCAGCATCTGCCCGTCACCGAGCATCTGCAAAAGTGCGCGGAGATGCTGGAAAAATAACACAGCAATAGAAAAAACGGGGATGATATGACCTACCCAGTCATACCATCCCCGTTTTTTGTTTTTGCACGAAAGAGCCGTCACTCCACCTTCATCATCCGGTAGCCGATACCAATGTGGGTCTGGATGTACTGGGGCGAGCCGGGGGCGGCCTCCAGCTTTTTGCGCAAGGTCGCCATGTATACCCGCAGACTGGCCACGTCGTTGTCCCAGGAGCTTCCCCATACGCCCTGGGTGATGAATTTGTGGGTCAGGACCTTGCCGGTGTTGCGGGCCAGCAGGCACAGCAGCTTATACTCGATGGCCGTCAGGTGCAGCTCCTCACCGCCCAGATAGGCGCACCCAGAGGCGAAGTCGATGCGCAGCGCGCCGTTTTCATAGACGGACGCGCCCTCGTCTCCGCCCATCAGAGCCAGCCTCCGCTGGGTGACCCGGAGCCGGGCCAGCAGCTCGTCCACAGAGAAGGGCTTGGTGAGATAATCGTCCGCACCGGCGTCAAGAGCGGCGATCTTGTCGGCATCCTCACTGCGGGCGCTGATGACGATGATGGGTACGTTGGACCAGCCCCTGACCCGGCGGATGACCTCCACGCCGTCCATATCGGGCAGGCCAAGGTCCAGCAAAATGACATCAGGGGCATGGGAGGCAGCCTCCATCACCGCCCCCTCCCCGGTGTCTGCGGTGAGATAACGGTAATCATGGGCTTTCAATGTGGTGGCGATCAAGTTACGCACAGGCGGGTCGTCCTCCACCACGAGAATGAGAAACTTATTCATGCAGCGTTACCTCCTCCAGGGGCAGAGTAAAGCGGAACACCGCGCCATGGGGCTGATTGTCCCGGACCTCTATGGTCCCGCCGTGAGCCTGGATGATGGCCCGGCAAAGGTACAGCCCCAGCCCCAGACGGCGGCGGTCGTCCGCCACGGGAGCCTGGCCGCAGAAGAACTTTTCAAACACCCGTTCCTTCTCGCTGTC
>CANPXW010000047.1 GCA_947587025.1 uncultured Oscillospiraceae bacterium | reverse complement strand
AAGCAGGAGACCGTGATGGCCTCCGGGGTGTCGTCGATGATCAGGTCCACGCCGGTCAGGTTCTCGATGGAGCGGATATTCCGGCCCTCCCGGCCGATGATCCTGCCCTTCATCTCGTCGTTGGGCAGATTCACCACCGAGACGGTCACCTCGCTGGCGTGGTCGGCGGCGCAGCGCTGGATGGCCAGGGCGATCACTTCCCGGGCGCGCTGGTCGGCCTCGTCCTTGAACTGGGCCTCGATCTCCCTTATCTTGGCGGCCTGTTCGTGGGTCACCTCGCTGGCCAGCGAGTCGATGAGCAGCTGCTTGGCCTCCTCCACACTGTAGCCGGAGATGCGCTCCAAAACCTCCAGCTGACTGTTTTTCAGCTTCTGTACCTCCGCCTGCTGGGCCTCTACCTCGGAGATCTTCTTGGTGAGCAGCTCATTTTTCCGGTCGATGGCGTCGGTCTTCTTGTCCAGGTGTTCTTCCTTCTGCTGCAAGCGGTGCTCCTGCTTGGAGAGCTCCGCCCGTCTTTCCTTGACCTCGCGCTCGTATTCCGAGCGGTTCTTGTGTATCTCTTCCTTTGCCTCCAGCAGAGCCTCGCGCTTTTTGCTCTCGCCGGTCTTTATGGCCTCGTTGAGTATCCTCTTCGCTTCCTCCTCAGCCGAGCCTATCTCCCGCTCGCCAACGCGCTTGCGGTAGACGCTGCCCCCGCCAAAGCCCAGGGCCAGGCCCGCCAGGATCAGAACGATCGCTAACCATATCGGCATTCTAAGTATACACACCTCCTATCCTTCCATTTTCTGCATACGGCGGGTATCAAGCACCCCATCCGATCAATCAAGGACGCAACATTGGGATATTCATCCAGTTACCCCAATGTAACTAATTAATTCTAATGCAAAATCGGTTTTATGTCAAGCTAAATTTTCCAACACCCACCTGGCGCTCTTGTTTTTCCCGCCGTATTTTGCTATACTGAGCCCACCATATCAAGATATAAAAGGAGCAGAGAGAGCATGAACAGACGTTTTTTCGGCGCGGTCCTGGCCCTGTGCGTCCTCCTGACCATGGCGGCGCCCGCCTTCGCGGCGGACGAGCCGGAGTACCGGCTGGCGTCGGTCACGTGCGCCAGCGCGGTCTATGTGGGCGACCTGCCGAGGCAGTCCCTACTTTCCTATGATAACGGCGGCTGGCTGCCCACCCGCATCGAACCCGATGACGGTCTGAACACGATAGAGGTCACCTACGACGAGGCCGGACGGGCCCTGTCCGTCAAAACGGACACACGGGAGCAGACCTTCACCTACGACGAGGCCGGCAATCTGCTGGAGGATCACGACACGATGTACGACGGCGGCTCGATCTTCAACGAGTCCGTCCGCACCTATACCTATAACGACAACGGCGACGAGCTGTCCAACTCGTACAGCGACGTGACCCCCGGCGCGGACCCGTATTCCTACACCATCCAGAACATCTATGACGAGAACGGGGCGCTGGTGGGCGAGGACTGGGATTTCCCCGGCATGTATACCGCCCATATCGACCACGCCTATAACGAGCAGGGGGACGAGATCGCCTACGACGCCGTTCAGACCAGCGCGGACGGCACGGAGAGCAGCGCCTCCTATCAATATGAATATACCTATGACGAGGCCGGCAATATGACCAGCAAGACCACGACCCGGAACGGGGAGGCCGACGGGACGGTCACATACGCCTACGACGAGCAGGGCCGTCAGATCAGCGAGGTCGGTGACACCTATGAGGCGCACACCTTCTATCAGCCGCTGCTGGAGGCCAAATGGGAGCGCAGAACGACCTACAGCCTCGACGAGAACGGACAGGTGGGCTCCGAGAGGATAGAGGACAAGTGCTTTTCCGTGCTGCTATACGACGCGGCGGGCAATCTTATCTGCGACTGGTGCCTGGACGCGCCGGAGGTGCCCACGCCGGAATATGACGAGAACGGGTATCTGGTCCGGGTATCCTGCGGCGAGGGGGAGCAGCTGGAGCTGACCTACGAGCCGGTGGCCTGAAACGATACGGACAAGCGCCCTGCGGACGTCTCCGCAGGGCGCTTTGCATATTCAGCTTTTCCGGAACCGGGCCAGGAAGTCCTGGGTCTCCCGTTTCTGCGGGTCTCCCAGCACCTCCGGGGGCGATGGCCACCCGCTGCTTCTGGCCGTCGGAGAGCTGCCGGGGCTTTGCCTTGATATAGGGGGCCATGCCCACCTGCTGCAGATACCTCTTTTCCGTGCGAAGCGGAGTAAAACACAAAAAACCTTGCGCTTACGGTTTCTGTGAGGTATAATCAAATCACAACGGGATAACAAAGGCAGGCCGGGGGGCGCGCCAACACCCCGCCGGCCCTATGCAGGAGACGGTACCTCCCACACAGCAGGAAAACTGCGCCCAGCCCATTATACCCGCTCGCCCTGTGTTTTACAAGGCCGGGTTTTGAGCTTGTGTCTACGGCCTTTCGCGGTGTAGGGATTTTCGCCCTGCACCGCTTTTGTTATCCCGGCGGAAAGGTCTGGGGCAGATACCTGCCCCCGGACCTGACCGCCGGGCTATATCAAAAAGAAAGGATAGGTATCACACCATGAAGCACCGCATTTTCTCCGTATTTCTCCCTCTCAGTCTGCTTTTAGCCATGGCCGCCCCGGTCCTGGCTGCTGACGAGCCGGAGCCTGCCCCCGCACCGGAGTACCGGCTGGCGAGCGTCGATAAGAACGGCCTCACATACACGTTTTCCTATGACAACGGAGGATATTTGCCCTCCGGGATCATCAGCGGCGATGGAGGCTATGAGGCTGTCTTTGAATATGACGAGGCCGGACGGATGATTCACAAAACGGTCTCGGATAATGGTGACACGACCGACGATACCTATACTTACGATGTGGATGGCAATTTGTTGAAGGATGAATTTGCAGATTCTTACTCCGACGGCACCACCGAGGAAGGGTGGGATGCGTATACTTATGACGAGAGTGGCAACTGCCTGCGCGAAGAAACGAACTACAGCTATAACGGCGGAACATACATCCGCGTCATCGAAAACACATACGACGAGGCCGGGCGGATAATATCGGCGAATTACACCGAAAATGGCAGTTTCTATTGTGAGGTCCAGTACACTTACGAGGAAGCCGATCATCCTTCCCGTACAGAGGAGATCACATATAGTGATGGGTCGGTAGATACTTGTGTGTCCACATGCGATGACGCAGGGAATAAGCTGTCCGAAACACACTCCAAATCCGGCGAGGTCTATTATGAGGCGAATTTCACCTACGATGATGCAGGCCGCATGAGCACGCAGGCGGTCCACAATGCCAACGCCGGCGCTGATATATCCGTCCGTTACATCTATACCCCGCCTCTCACCATAGAACTGGAGAAGAATACAGGCTATGGAGATCGGGTGTCGTGTTGGCTTCGGGACGATGCGGGAGAGGCCGTGTTCGGCAGCAGCTCCATAAGCAGTGCCGAGCCGCAGCTGACCTATGACGACAACGGATATGTGACCCAAATAGACTACGGCGATGGTTCTCTCGCTTTCACCTACGAGCCGGTGGCCTGAAACGATACGGACAAGCGCCCCGCAGATGGTTCTGCGGGGCGCTTTGCATATTCAGCTTTTCCGGAACCGGGCCAGGAAGTCCTGGGTCTCCCGTTTCTGCGGGTTTCCCAGCACCTCCGACGGGGGTCCCTGCTCGCAGATGACGCCCTCGGACATGAACACCACCTGGGTGGACACGTCCCGGGCGAAGGCCATCTCATGGGTGACCACCAGCATGGTCATGCCCTCTGCCGCCAGGTCCCGCATGACGGAGAGCACCTCGCCCACCATCTCCGGGTCCAGGGCCGAGGTGGGCTCGTCGAAGAGGAGCACCTCCGGGCCCATGGCCAGGGCGCGGGCGATGGCCACCCGCTGCTTCTGGCCGCCGGAGAGCTGCCGGGGCTTGGCCTTGATGTAGGGGGCCATGCCCACCTGCTGCAGATACCGCAGGGCGGTCTGGCGGGCCTCCTCCCTGCCCTTTTTCAGCACCTTCATCTGGCCCACCATGCAGTTTTTCAGCACGGACATGTTGTTGAAAAGGTTGAAGGACTGGAACACCATCCCCACATGGGAGCGGTACTCCGGGGCGTTCACGCCCCGGCCGGTCACGTCCTTGCCATGGAAAAGTATCTCCCCGCTGGTGGGGGTCTCCAGCAGGTTCACGCACCGCAGCAGGGTGCTCTTGCCGGAGCCGGACGCACCGATGATGGCGGTCACGTCCCCCTTGGAGACGGTGAAGTCGATGTCTTTGAGCACCTGGTGGGAGCCAAAGCTCTTGCTAAGGTGGCGTATCTCCAGAATGGTATCTGCCATGTCAGCGCTCCCCCTTGTTCTGGCCGAGTTTGACCTGCTGGATGACCGTGTCCCGGGAGGGCTTGTGCCGCTCGTCGAAGGGCGTGCCCTTGTCCGGGTAATTGTAGGTGCCGGCGGCCATAACCAGCTGGTCCTCGTTGACCAGCTCGTAGTTGTCCGAGCCGTCCAGCTTCTTTTCTATCCACCGGAGGATGAAGGAGGCCACCAGGGTCATGCAGAGGTAGCCGAACATCTCCACCGTGGCGGAGGGGAAGTACTTGTACGTCGCGCCGGCGGCCGCCCGGTGGGCGGCGAAGAACTCCGTGAAGCTGATGATGAACATTACGGAGGTGTCCTTGATGTTGATGATGAGGTTGTTGCCGATCTGGGGCATGATGTTGCGCAGGGCCTGGGGGATGATGACGTTCACCATGGTCTGAACGTGGGTCATGCCGATGGCCTTGGCACCCTCGGTCTGGCCCGGGTCCACGGAGATGATGCCGCCCCGGACGGACTCGGCCATGTACGCGCCGGTGTTGATGGACACCACCAGGATGGCGGCGGCCCACACGCTCTCGAAGCGGACGGCGTTGTCGGTGAAATAGGGCAGGCCGTAATAGATGAACACCGCCTGCAGCACCATGGGGGTGCCCCGGAATATCTCCACATAGGCCCGGATGATCACCCGCAGGGCCGCCAGGAAAAACCGCTTGACCGGGCCGTCGGCCTTGGAGTGGGGGATGGTCTGCAAAATGCCGCAGAGGAACCCGATGACGCAGCCGATGGCGGTGGCGACCAGGGCCAGGACCAGCGTGTTGCGTACACCGTTGAGGTAGGCCCCTCCGTAGGTCCCCAGCAGGACCTGGATATCGGCAAAGAGCTTGGTCAACCTTTCCATAGAAACTCCTCACAGGACAGGGGACGGCATGCACCGTCCCCTGTCCGGGTCATGTGTGTTGTTTATTCCGCGTCCAGGTAAATGCTCAGCGGCTGCACGGCCGTGGCCTGGTCCATGAGGGCGACGAAGTCGTCCTCGGTCATGGTCCCCAGCACGGCGTTGATGGCATCCCGCAGCTCCGTGTTGCCCTTCTGCATGGAGATGCCGATGTTGATGTCGCCCTGGGAGACCTCAAAGTCGTCCTCCGTGCCGGCGAAGTCCAGCAGCACCATGTCATCATAGGCGGCGCAGGCGGCCTTGGCGGTGGGGGTGTCGGTGCAGACGAACTGCACCGCGCCGGTCTCCAGTGCCATCAGCATGGCGGGAGCGGTCTCGGTAGCGGTCTGGATCTCGGCACCCTCGATCTGGGGCAGGCAGGTGTCATACCAGATGGTCTCGATCTGGGCGGTGCAGGTGCCGCCGGCCAGGTCGCTGATGCCCTGGGCATCGGCAAACTCGCTGTCCTCGGTGGTCAGGCACACGATGGTGGCGTAGTAGTAGGGACCGGCGAACTCCACTTCCTCGGAGCGCTGCTCGGTCATGGACTGGCCGGCGATGACCGCGTCATACAGGCCGGTCTGGACACCGGGTACTAGGGAGTCCCAGTCGGTGCGGATGACCTCCAGGTCCCAGCCGTATGCCTCGCAGATGCGCTTGGCGATGATGACATCGTAGCCGTTGGCATACTCGCTGTTGGTGCCGGAGATGGGCACGGCACCGTTGGAGTCGTCCTTCTGGGTCCAGTTGTAGGGGGCGTAGCCGCACTCCATGGCGATGGTGAGCACGCCGTCCTCCACGCCGGGGATGGCGCTGGTGTCCACGTCGGTGAAGTCGGGCACCTCGGCCACAGCGGCGGCGGCCTCGTCGGTCTCGGCCCCGTCGGCGGCAAAGGCGGCGGCGCTCAGGCTGAGCACCAGGCACAGGGCCATCAGCATTGCGGTAAGTCTTCTCATTGTTTTTGTTCTCCTTTTTCTGCAAAATTTTTTTTGCAAGAAAAATGGACCGCTTGTAAAGCGGTCCACGGGAAATCGGTCTACACCAGTTTGGTGCTTCCATCGGCCATGACAGCGCTCCACAAATACTTGTGACAGTCCGCCGGATGTTCTCCGGCGACCCAGCGGACGGCGATCAGACACTCCCCGTTCACTTCGGCGGCGTTCCCTTTCTCCAACCCCGGCTGTCTGGCCTTGGGGGCGGGTACTGATGAAAACCGCGCCTCTGTTCAGCGATTCATTTTTCAAGCGTGCACATCATAGCACCCGCCCGGCCCCTTGTCAACCGCTTCGGCGCGATTTTGTGACATTGAATAAAGCCGGCAGGCGCTTTTCCGATTTCATTTGGTAAATCAAGACAGCGTTTTGCCCTTCACAGCAGATACCGAACTGTCCAGAGAAGCCCCACGCCGGGGACCCCCAGCAGCGCCGACACGGGCAGAGTGAGCCGGTTCAGGCCCACCCCCAGGCCCGCCAGGCTCCCCAGACAGTTGGCGCACAGCAGCGCCGTCAGGCCCATCGCCGCGTGCAGCCCCAGCCGGGGCAGCCACTTAGCCGTTTTCCGCAGCATCCCGTGGGAGAGCGCCAGCACCGCCAGCCCCACCCCCACGAACAGCGCCTGCAAAGCGTAGTCAGGCATGTCCATCCCTCCTTTCCATAAATTGTATTTGTGACCGGGCCGTTTTAGACGTATACTATGGAAAGAGAGAGAAACGCAAATACCGCTTCGGCGGGGGCCATGCCCCCGCCGCGTTTTTTGCTTCACACCGGAACGCTGTCCAGATAGCAGGCGTCCGGACTGATGTCCACCTTGTTGTCCCACACCACGCTGCTGTCCACCGCCGGGTCCCTGTCCCAGCACACGCACCGGGAATCGTCCAGGTACGCCCGCAGAAAGACCGCCGGGTCGGCCAGGAACGCGAACACCGTTCCCGGCCGGATGTCCGGCTTCATATCCAGCCGCCGCCGCTCCCCGTTGTCGAAGTCGAGCAGGAGCGTAAAATCCTTCTCCGGCGTCGCCCGAACGATGGTCCGGCGGCCTGCGGCGAAATACTCCGCCGTCCGCCGGTCAAGTCCCCGCGCAAGGTAATACTCCACACTGTGCATAGTCTCTCCTTACTTGAGCGGCTCAATGGGGAAAAGCTCCTGTTTCTGCTCAGCAAGGCGCCAATTCTCCATGAGCTCCTCCTGGTGGAGGGCGGCCCAGCCCAGCAGCATCTTCAGCTGCTTGCTCGGGATGCTCCCCTCCAGCACTTCGATGTCCTGTATCGTCACCAGCACCTCCTCGCCCCCGTAGGTGGCGTGGAAATGAGGCGGCTGGTGCTCCCGCCAGTTGATATAGATCTTTATACCCCGAAACATACAGATCGTCGGCATTTTTACCCTCCGATGTATCATATACACTATGTTATATCCTGACTTTATCGTATAGGATTGCGTTCCGGTTGTCAATAGGCCGGGGCAGATTTCCAGCCGTCATATACCGCTTCGGCGGGGGCCATGCCCTCGCCTTGCTTTTTTTCAGGGATATGTTATAATGTGCCCATACTGGATAATTATGTCCACCGGACTACAAGATAAGCGAGGGAATCATGGCAAAAGCGAAAAAGCAGGAATACGGCAACGACTCCATCAGCCAGCTCAAGGGCGCGGACCGGGTGCGCAAGCGCCCCAGCGTCATCTTCGGCTCCGACGGGCTGGAGGGCTGCGAGCACTCGGTGTTCGAGATACTGTCCAACTCCATCGACGAGGCCCGGGCCGGATACGGCAATATCGTCACCGTCACCCGGTTCGAGGACAGGTCCATCCAGGTGGAGGACTTCGGCCGGGGCTGCCCGGTGGACTGGAACAGCGCGGAGGGCCGCTACAACTGGGAGCTGGTGTACTGCGAGCTGTACGCCGGCGGCAAGTATGAAAACGACGAGGGGGAGAGCTACGAGTACTCCCTGGGCCTGAACGGCCTGGGCGCCTGCGCCACCCAGTACGCCTCCGAATATATGGACGTGACCGTCTGGAGGGACGACGCCCGGTACGATCTGCGCTTTGAAAAGGGCGAGATCGTGGGCGGGCTGAAAAAGTCCCCCATGGACCGGAAGAAGACCGGCACCACCCACCGGTGGAAGCCGGACCTGGCGGTGTTCACCGACAACGACATCCCGGAGGAGTGGTTCCGGGACACCCTGCGCCGGCAGGCGGTGGTGAACGCCGGGGTCACCTTCCGGCTGCGCATCCAGCACGGGAGCAAATTCGAGACCACCGACTACCTGTATGAAAACGGCATTTTGGACTACGTGACGGAGACAGTGGGCGAGCACGCCCTCACCGCGCCGGTGTTCATCGAGGCGGAGCGCCGGGGCCGGGACCGGGCGGACATGCAGGACTACAAGGCGAAGCTCACTGCGGCCTTCTGCTTCTCCAACCGGGTGAACCTGCTGGAGTATTACCACAACTCCTCCTGGCTGGAGCACGGCGGCGCGCCGGACAAGGCGGCCCGGCTGGGGTTCGTATCCGCGATAGACGCCTACATCAAGAAGATCGGCAAGTACCAGAAGAACGAGTCGAAGATCTCCTTCCAGGACGTGCAGGACTGCCTGGTGCTGGTGACCAACTGCTTCTCCACCCAGACCAGCTACGCCAACCAGACGAAAAAGGCCATCAACAACCGGTTCATCCAGGAGGCTATGACCGACTTCTTCCGGGAGAAGCTGGAGATATGGTGCATCGAGCACAAGGCCGAGGCGGACAAGATGGCCGAGCAGGTGCTCGTCAACAAGCGCAGCCGGGAGCAGGCCGAGCGGGCCCGGCTGAACATCAAGAAAAAGCTCACCGGCAGCATGGACATCGTCAGCCGGGTGGAGAAGTTCGTGGACTGCCGCAGCCGGGACGCGGACCGGCGGGAGCTGTACATCGTGGAGGGCGACTCCGCCCTGGGCTCCTGCAAGATGGGCCGGGACGCGGAATTTCAGGGCATCATGCCCGTCCGGGGCAAGATACTCAACTGCCTGAAGGCCGACTATACGCGCATCTTCAAAAGCGACATCATCACCGACCTTCTGAAGGTGCTGGGCTGCGGCGTGGAGGTGGAAAAGCACGGCAAGGACCTGAACGGCTTCGACCTGGCCAATCTGCGCTGGAACAAGGTGGTCATCTGCACCGACGCGGACGTGGACGGGTTCCAGATACGCACCCTCATCCTGACCATGCTCTGGCGGCTGACCCCCACTCTCATCCGGGAGGGGTATGTGTACATCGCCGAGTCGCCGCTGTACGAGATCACCTGCCGGGAGAAGACCTGGTACGCCTACTCCGACGGGGAGAAGAACAGGATCGTAGAGGAGCTGGGCAAGGCAAAGTTCACCGTCAACCGCTCCAAGGGCCTGGGCGAGAACTCGGCCCAGATGATGTGGCTGACCACCATGAACCCGGAGACCCGGCGGCTGATCCGGGTCATGCCGGAAGACGCCGAGCGCACGGCCTATTGGTTCGAGCTGTTCGAGGGCAACGACCTGGAGGGCCGGAAAAACCACATCGCCCAGGAGGGCTATAAATATTTGGAGCTGGCGGATATAAGCTGAGATATTTGAAAGGTGGAAAAACCAATGAAGAAACTTATCTCCATCCTTCTGGCGGCGGTGGTCCTGACCGGTCTTCCGGCGGCGGCGCTGGCGGCGTCAGACCCGGTGTCCGAGGCGTACAGCACCTCATATACGCTGGACGGGACCACCGTAGAGTACCATATCCCCAGGGTCGACATCGCCGGGCCCGGCGCGGCGGCGGTGAACGCGGCCATATGGGACGAGCTGTACAACGGCTATGTGGTCTACGTGGAGAACAGCGGCGGGGACTATTGGCCCCAGGCGGTGGGCATGGACTACAGCTGGGCCGTCAACGACAGCGTCCTGAGCCTGTGGGTCAGCGTCCACGGCATGACGGACAACAACGAGTACTATGTCTACAACGTGTCCCTCACCGACGGGGAACGGCTCAGCGACCGGGAGCTGCTCCAGGCTGCCGGTGTGAGCCGGGAGCGGTTCAACGATCTGCTGCGCACGGCCCTGACCGAGAAGCTGGACGCCTTCCCTTCCGTTGGAGCGGGCGATTACGTGCAGGAGCTGCGGACGGAATGCCTGTCGGACGATAACCTTGCCCTGGGCAAGCCCTACATGGGCCGGGGCGGCTCCCTGTGCGCCGTGGCGTGGGTCTACACCCCCGCCGGCGCGGGGCGCTATCTGCAGACGCTCACCCTCATCCCCGGCGACACCGACGCGCAGGTGACCTCTTTCATCGAGCGCAGCGACAGCCAGTATCTGACCGAGGCGGACCTGGAGGGCTTTGACGCGAAGATGTGCGAGTACGCCCGCAACGGCGTCTACGCGAGAGCCGGCCGGGGCTTCCAGAGCGCCGAGCTGCGCCAGTACTTCTCCCAGTTCTCCTGGTACCAGCCCACCGTGGACCCCTCGGCGTTCACCGACTCCATGCTCAATGACTACCAGATCAAAAACATCGCCCTGGTCCTGGCCTACGAGCAGGCCCACGGCTACATGTGACCGAACGAGGAAACCGACCATAAAGGCAGGAAACTATGGCACGAAGATCCAAGGATAACGAACCGAAAAAGCGGGGCAGCGACCCCAATGTGATGGGCCTGCGGGGCGAGGTCATCGACCAGCCCATCACCGACACGCTGGAGCGCAACTTCATGCCCTACGCCATGAGCGTGATCGTCTCCCGGGCCATCCCGGAGATCGACGGGTTCAAGCCCAGCCACCGCAAGCTGCTGTACTGCATGTATAAAATGGGCCTGCTCACCGGCGGGCGGACCAAGAGCGCCAACATCGTGGGCCAGACCATGCACTATAACCCCCACGGGGACGCGGCCATCTATGAGACCATGGTGCGTCTGACGGCGGACAACGAGGCCCTCAACGTCCCCTTCGTGGACTCCAAGGGCAACTTCGGCAAGGTGTACAGCCGGGACATGGCCTACGCCGCCAGCCGGTATACCGAGGCCAAGCTGGCCCCGGTGTGCGCGGAGCTGTTCCGGGACATCGACAAGGACACGGTGGACTTCGTGCCCAACTACGACAACACCACCACCGAGCCCTCCCTGCTGCCCACCACCTTCCCCAACGTGCTGGTCAGCGCCAACCTGGGCATCGCCGTGGGCATGGCCAGCCAGATATGCGGCTTCAACCTGGCGGAGGTGTGCCAGACCACCATCGACCTTATCCGGGACCCGGACCACAACATCCTCTCCACCATGCCCGCGCCTGACTTCCCCACCGGCGGCGAGATCGTCTACGACGCTGGGCAGATGGCGGAGATTTACCGCACCGGCCGGGGCTCCTTCCCGGTCCGGGCCCGGTGGCGGTATGTGGAGAAGGAACACATCATCGAGATATACGAGCTGCCCTATACCACCACCGCCGAGGCGGTCATCGACAAGTGCCGGGAGCTTATCAAGGACGGCAAGGTAAAAGAGATCGCCGACATGCGGGACGAGACCGACCTGGGCGGGCTGAAGCTGGCCATCGACGTGAAGCGGGGCACGGACCCGGAGCGGCTGATGGCGAAGCTCTATAAGCTCACCCCCCTGCAGGACAACTACCCCTGCAACTTCAACATCCTCATCGCCGGCTCCCCCCAGGTGCTGGGGGTGGGGGAGATACTCACCGAGTGGATCGCCTGGCGCACCGAGTGTGTCCGCCGGCGGGTGTATTTCGACATGACCCGCAAGAAGGAGAAGCTGCATCTGCTGGAGGGCCTGAAGGCTATCCTGCTGGACATCGACCGGGCCATCGCCATCATCCGGGAAACGGAGACGGAGGCGGAGGTGGTGCCCAACCTGATGATAGGCTTCGGCATCGACCAGGTCCAGGCCGAGTACGTGGCGGAGATCCGCCTGCGCAACATCAACCGGGAGTATATCCTCAAGCGCACCGAGGAGACCGCCGCCCTGGCCGACGAGATACGGGACCTGGAGGACACCCTGTCCTCCAAGCGCCGGCTGCGGTCCATCATCACCGACGAGCTGAAAGCGGTCATCAAGAAATACCCCTCCCCCCGCCGGACCGGCCTGGTGTACGCCAGGGAGATCGACGCCTTCGACGAGGCGGAGACCGCCGTGGAGGACTACCCGGTGCATCTGTTCCTGTCCCGGCACGGGTACTTCAAGAAGATCACCCCCCAGAGCCTGCGCATGAGCGGCGAGCAGAAGTACAAGGAGGACGACGGGCTGCTCTCCTACTGGGACAGCTCCAACGCCGCAGAGCTGCTGATATTCACCGATAAGCAGCAGGCCTACAAGCTGCGGGTGGCGGACGTGAAGGAGACAAAGGCCAGCGCCCTGGGCGACTATCTGCCCGGCCTGCTGGGCTTCGACGAGGGGGAGAGCATGGCGGCGGCGGTGCTGTGCGGGGACTACTCCGGCACCATCCTGCTGTTCTTCCAGAACGGCAAGTGCGCCCGGCTGCCCCTGGCCGCCTACGCCACCAAGACCAACCGCCGCCGGCTCACCGGCGCGTACTCCGACAAGAGCCCGCTCATCGCCCTGCTGCCCCTGGAGGGGGAGCAGGAGCTCGCCGTCACCTCCGCCGAGGGCCGGTGCGTTGTATTCTCCTCGGCGCTGCTGGCCCCCAAGACCAGCCGCACCACCCAGGGGGTGCAGGTGATGACCGTGAAAAAGCACCCGGTGGTCCGGGCCCAGCTTTTGGCCGAGACCCCCATCCAGAACCAGGCCCGGTACCGGGTCCGCTCCCTGCCCGCCGCCGGCGCGAAGCTCACCGACGCCGACCGGGGCGAAGAACAGCTGAGTTTGCTGTAAGAGGCGTCACATGGAAAAAGTCAAACAGTTCCTCAAGACCGACGGGAAGGCCGTGGCCGTCAACCTTATCGGGTGCCTGATCGCGGGCATGAGCTTTTCCTGGCTCACCTTCCCCAACAACATCGTCTCCGGCGGCCTGACCGGCATCGGGCAGATATTGAATCTGCTCACCGGGCTGCCGGTGGGCGTGATGGTGATCGTGATGAACGTGCCCCTGTTCCTGATGGCATGGCGGCAGTTCGGCCTGCGGTTCATCATCTACTCCCTGATCGGCATGGTGGGCTCCAGCCTGGCCATCGACTTTTTTGCCCTGTTCCGGGTGGTGCTCACCGACGACATCCTGCTGGCGGCGGTGTACGGCGGGCTTTTGAAGGGCCTGGGCTACGGGCTCATCTTCACCACCGGCGGCACCAGCGGCGGCACGGACATCCTCTCCCGGATGCTCCGGCGCAAGTACGCCTACATCCAGCTGGGCAACATCAGCCTGGCCCTGGACGCCACGGTGGTGGCGGCCTTCGCCGTCATCTTCAAGCGGGCGGACGCGGCCATGTACACCATCATCACCATGTTCGTCTCCAGCCGGGTCGTCAACCTGCTGCTGTACGGCTCGGCCAACTCCAGCGTGTGCTACATCGTCACCGTCCACCCCCACGACATCGCCCGGGCCATCGGGGACCGGCTCCGCCGGGGCGCAACGCTCCTCAAGGGCGAGGGGGCCTACAGCGGCGAGGAGCGGGACGTGGTGCTGTGCGCCGTCAAGCGCCAGCAGATACCCACCCTGAAAAAGATCGTCTCCGACATCGACGAGCACGCCTTCGTCATCGTCACCCAGTCCCACGAGGTGTTCGGCAAGAACTTCCAGAACATAGAAAAAGCAGACTGACAAGGAGGGCATCCCCATGGAAAAGACCATCGAGAATCTGCGCAAAAACGGCTTTACGGTCACCACATTCGACACGGCCGCCGCAGCGGCGGACTATCTGGCGGGCGGCATCCACGGCAAGACCGTGGGCATGGGCGGCAGCGCCACCCTGGCCCAGCTGGGGCTCTACGACCGGCTGGCGGCGGACAATACGGTCTTCTGGCACGCCAAGGTCCCCGGCGACGACACCCGGCTGGCGGCGGACAATGCCCAGGTGTACATATGCAGCGCCAACGCCATCTCCGAGGAGGGCTTTATCCTCAACATCGACGGCATGGGCAACCGCCTGGCGGGCACGCTGATGAAAAAGGAGCGGGTCATCTTCGTGGCAGGCCGCAACAAGCTGGACGGCCCTTTCCCCCAGGCCCTGATGCGGGCCCGGTCGGTGGCCGCGCCGAAAAACGCCCAGCGGCTGAACAAGAAGACCCCCTGCGCCGCCGATGGCAGCCAGTGCTTCGACTGCGCCAGCCCGGAGCGCATATGCAACGCCCTGCTGGTGTTCTGGAAAAAGACCAGCTGGGCACAGAGCATGGAAGTGGTGCTCATAGACGAGGACCTGGGATTTTAACGGCAAAAGCGGAGGAGTCTCTCCTCCGCTTTTAATCCACATTTAATCTTCCTTCCATTTGCCTTTAAAACTGCCGTGGTACCCTTGGGGCAGATAAGGACAAGGAGGTATCGTCAATGGAACGTTACGAAATGGCGGAGCTGCTCAGCCAGAAGGCTGGCGTGACGCTGGAGGAGGCCCGGCAGGCCCTGGAGGAGAACAACTGGGACATGCTGGACGCCATGATCGCCCTGGAGCGGGCCCACAAGACCGCCGGGGGCGTGCACGTGAAGACCGGCCCGGAGGGGACCGACAGCGGCGTGCGCAAGGTCAAAAGCGTGGCCCACAAGGGTCCCGGCTTTTTCTCCAACGGCTTCGCGGTGCTGTGGGAGTACGCGAAAAAGCTGCTGCGCATCACCCTGGACAACGACTTCGTGGTCACCCGCCACGGAAAACAGATCATGGCCGTGCCGGTGCTGGTGATGATCGTGCTGCTCATCGTCAGCTTCGGGCTGATGCTGGTGGTGCTCATCGCGGGGCTGTTCTGCTCCTGCCGCTATCATTTTGAGGGCCGGCAGCTGGGCAGGACGGGCATCAACAGCGCCATGGACAAGATGAGCGACGTGGCCGAGGACATCAAGAGCTCCTTCCAGGATAAGTCCGACGAATGAGCGCGCGCATCCTGATCGTGGAGGACGAGCCCCGGCTGGCACGGTTCGTGGAGCTGGAGCTGGAGCACGAGGGCTACGCGGCGGACAAGGCCGCCGACGGCCGCACGGGACTGGACATGGCCCAGACCGGGCAGTATGACCTCATCCTGCTGGATGTGATGCTGCCCGGCCTGAACGGGCTGGAGGTGCTGCGCCGGCTGCGCGGCGGCGGCTCGGAGATACCGGTGCTGCTGCTCACCGCCCGGGACTCGGTGATGGACAAGGTAAGCGGCCTGGACATGGGGGCCAACGACTACATCACCAAGCCCTTCTCCATCGAGGAGCTCTTGGCCCGCATCCGGGCGGCCCTGCGCACCGGCGCGGCGGAGCGGCGCAGCGCGGCTCTGCGCTGGGGAGCGCTGACCCTGGACCCGGCCCGCCACACCGTCCACTGGGCCGGCACGCCGGTGGAGCTGACCTTCAAGGAATTTCTGCTGCTGCAGACCCTGCTGGAGAACCGGGACATCGTCCAGACCCGCGACATGCTCCTGGAGAAGGTGTGGGGCTATGACTACGCCGGGGAGACCAACGTGGTGGACGTGTACGTGCGCTATCTGCGCCAGAAGATCGACGCGGCCTTCGGCGTGAAGCTGATCACCACCGTGCGGGGCATGGGCTACGTCATCAAGGGGGACGGGCCATGAAGCGCAATACCGGCCGCACCACCTCCATCGCCAGGCGCATCGCCTGGCGATCGCAGTGGGGAAAGTTCTGGCGCATCCTCTGGCAGACGGCGGCGCTTTTTTGCGTGTGCACGGCGGTGTGGTGCGTCGGCGCGGCCATGGCGGCGGGCACGGACCTGGCTCATCAGAGCTGGTATATCCAGATGGCCGACGACGCCCCCACCACTGTCATTGACGTAGTGCTGGCGGACCCCGGCTATGCCGCGCATCTGCTCCGCCACGGCGGGGAGAACGTCTACGCCGACGACGTGATCTTCCACGCGGCCGGCACTGCGGTGGAGATGGGCGGGTTCCTCTTCTGGCTGGGCTTCGGCCTGGAGTGCCTGATGGCGCTGCGCCTTTCCTGGTGGCTTCTCAGCTGCCTGTGGGCCACCCGGCGCGTCCGCCGGTATCTGCGGCCCATCGACGACATCGCCCAGGTGACGGAGAGCATCTCCGCCCAGGGCTTCGACGAGAGCAAGTTCCACTCCCTGGAGG
>CANPXW010000046.1 GCA_947587025.1 uncultured Oscillospiraceae bacterium | reverse complement strand
CGGCCGTTGCACTTTTGGCGGTCACTTTTGTTCCAGCTCCTTTTCGATCTCCTCAATAGAGGGGAGACTGCTCTTCAACTCTTCCGGCAGCGCGTGGGCCAGCTGGTTTTTCCATTCTGCCACGCCGATGGGGTTCTGATAACCGGTCAGAGAATACTCTACGACGGTCTTGTTTTTGCCCTTGACCAGCAACAGGCCAATTGTGGGCTTGTCGTCCGGATGGCGCAGGATGTCGTCTACCACGTTTTGGTACATGTTCAACTGACTGACAAAACCCGGTTCAAAATCGCGGGCTTTCAGTTCAACGACCACATAGCAACGCAGTTTTAGGTGGTAGAACAGAAGGTCAATATAAAAGTCCTGACCGCCGACCTCCAACGGGACCTGACGGCCCACAAAAGCAAAACCTTGACCCAATTCCAGAAGGAAATTCTGGATATGCTCCGTCAACTGCCGCTCGATCTCCACTTCGCGCCGCGGCATATCGGTTCCCAGAAAATCAAACAGATATGCTGCTTCACGACTTGGATGTCCCAAACATACTTCACGATAACTCCCTGATGCGGGATGTTCTGGACTATACTGAGGAAGATCAGTTTGATGTCATTATGATGAATCCCCCATATGGAGGGAACGAAAAAGCGGAAGTAAAAAATCACTTTCCTGACGATCTGGCCAGCGGAGAGACAGCTGACCTCTTCATGTCTGTCATTATGTACCGGCTTAAAGAAGGCGGTCGCGCTGCGGTGATCCAGCCAGACGGTTTCCTGTTTGGGACAGATAATGCCAAAATAAACATCAAAAAGAAGCTGTTGAACGAATTCAATTTACATACTGTCATTCGTTTGCCCAACAGCGTGTTCTCGCCTTATACGTCCATTACGACAAATATACTGTTCTTTGACCGCACCGGCCCTACAAAGGAGACCTGGTTCTACCGGCTGGATATGCCGGAGGGCTACAAGCATTTCAGCAAGACCAAGCCTATGAAGCTGGAGCATTTTGAGCCGGTCGTGGAATGGTGGAACAATAGGCGGGAACTGTCTGCGGGCGGTTTTGACAAGGCGAAGAAGTTTACAGTGCAGCAGTTGACCGAGGGGCTGGGGTACAATCTGGACCAGTGCGGCTATCCGCACCAAGAGGAAGAAATACTGGAGCCATTGGATCTGATCCAGCGTTATGAAGAAGAACGTGCCTCTCTGAACGCAGAGATCGACCGGGTATTGGCGGAGATCACGGCATTGCTGGGGGGGACGGCCCCATGACCCCACAGGAATTGAAAAACAGTATTTTGCAATTTGCCATTCAGGGCAAGCTGGTGGAACAGCGCCCGGAGGAGGGGACAGGCGAGGAACTATTCCAGCAGATACAGGTGGAAAAGCAACGTCTTGTCAAGGCTGGAAAGATCAAAAAAGAAAAACCTCTGCCGGAGATCACAGAGGAAGAACAGCTATTTGAGATTCCAGAAAGTTGGATATGGGTGCGGCTGGGAAGCATTGTCCACTACACTATGGGAAAGACCCCTCCACGGGCTGAGTCTCAATGGTGGGGCCAAGGCGTTCCATGGGTTTCTATTGCTGATATGCCGGAAAACGGCCATATTCAGCAGACAAAAGAGGCTGTCACTGACAACGCCATTTCAGAAATATTTGGTGGAAACCTGTCGAAGGCCGGTACGTTATTAATGAGCTTCAAGCTAACCGTCGGAAGAGTGTCCATCTTAGATGTGGATGCTGTTCATAACGAGGCGATTATATCTATTTATCCTCTATATGATAATGAGGATATTCTTCAGCAGTATCTATTTGAGATTCTCCCTTTTGTTTCTCAATTCGGTGAAAGTAAAAATGCGATTAAAGGAAAAACACTAAATCGCACAAGTATAAGTAACATGCTTATTGCACTTCCACCCCTTGCTGAGCAGAAACGAATTGTCGCCAAGATTAAAGAACTCCAGCCCTATCTTGATCGCTATGAGAAAGCGTGGGGCCGCTTGGAGGCATTCAACAAGCACTTCCCAGATGATATGCGGAAGTCTATCTTACAGCTTGCCATCCAAGGAAAGCTGGTGGAACAGCGACCGGAGGAGGGAACTGGCGAGGAACTGTATCAGCAGATACAGGCGGAAAAGCAACGCCTTACCAGGGATGGGAAAACCAAAAAAGAAAAGCCTCTGCCGGAAATAGCAGAGGAGGAAAAGCCATTTGAGATCCCGGAGAGCTGGAAGTGGGTGCCTGTTGGTGATGTTTGCGTAAACATTCAATATGGTTCAGCACAAAAATCTTGCCCCACAGGGAAAATGGCTGTGTTAGCTGGTCTGGACGGGTGGATACAAATGTCTGTAATACATTTGTTATGGAAGCAGAGCAGCAACTGGTGAACGCTATTTGCCTATTTGAACAAGGATACTTTGACTGCGCTTATTACTCTCTGCGGTCTGCCGTTGACATATCAACTACCATGGTTTTTCTAGCTGACATGCCTGAGGCCGAAAGAGAGGCGTATTTGTCTGCATGGAAAGATACAAGAGATTTTCCAATGCAGGGGCAGATGATCAAACAACTATCGCAGCGTGGAAGTGCCTTTGTGGATATGTTGAGTAAAATGCCGGAGTTTTTTTCTGATGCGAAGAATCTAAGTGCGGAATTGAATAAGTACGTTCATAAGCAGGGACTACGTCACTTTTATGTTTCACGCAACCATCCACTCAACCAAAATAAGCCGCAAGATGTATTCATCAATAACTTTCAACACTATCTTGACCGATGCATTGGCGTTGTCGCTGTTATGCGGCTAGCAATTGATCCGTTTCCTGTTTTGCTTATGGATGAAGAGATATTGTATCGGTGCTTTGATTCAATGACCGACCCATATAGCGAGGAATTTGCAGATAAATATATTGGCGAATCGACAATAGAATGTTATAAGAAAACCGAAATGTACCAAACTGCGTATGATGAGATCATACAAGCGGAGAAAAAGAACAACGCGACTTTTGACGTTATGAAGCATCGTTACATTGACTCAAAAAAGCTGAGCGATATATTTAGTCAGTTGCATCTTCTAAAGATAGATGAAACTATTTGCGTTTTACTGGTAGCAGCAAGTGAAAAAGTGGTTAAGGTATATTGCTGTGATGGCTTCATAATGTATTTTACTGATAAAAACACAAATAGAACTGTTATGTCTTGGTCAGGACTTGATTTTAAAAGGTTTTCAGAAGCTGAAAACCCGATGAATCAGCAGTATGATGAAGCGTATATATCTGTCTTTATCTTTAGTGGTACACCATATTTTGTAGAACATAATCAAGTTCTGAGCGAAGATGAGCAGAACCAGATAGCAACATATGTGAATGAGGCATTACTTGAATTTGGTGTTGGTGCCGAGAGCGAAGATGAGTGATAAGCTACTAAATCACATATGTTTTAAAATAAGTATGATCCGGGTAATCAGTGGCCCGGATCATACTTATCCAAAAGGATTTATATCATCTTATAATATCTCAACGCCTCAACGATAGCCTTTTCTTTCTCCAGCGGGCATTGGGGCTGCTTGGTGTCGTCTGATTTTGGGAGATTGTAATTGTTGCGTTCGATGATGCCATACTTGCGCTTGACTTGGGCGATATAGAGGTTGCTGACGCTCAGATCGAAGTGTTCCTGCACATATTCCTTTATCTCCCGGTAGCTGGCTTTCGTCTCCGCAGATGTAAGATCCATCTCGTCCAGGTCGAGATCGACTTCGATGTAGTGCTCGACCTTAAGTTTGGACAAAAGTACGCACGTCTCCATACGTCATGTCCACGATACCACACCCACGGGGCAAAAACAGGGCTCACTCCCACCGGCGCAGGCTCTCCCGCATGTAGCCGGCCACGTCCATGCCGTACAGCCGGTCCAGCAGCCCCCGGTCCACCCGGTCCGCCGGGCTGTCGGCCAGGATGGTCCCGTCCTGCATCAGCAGCACCCGCTGGGCAAAGCCCAGGGCCAGGTTCATATCGTGGAACACCCCCAACACGCACCGGCCCCCCTGCTCCGACCAGGCGCGCAGGCTGTCCGTCAGCTCCGCCTGGTATTTCAGGTCCAGGTGGTTGGTGGGCTCGTCCAGCAATATCACCGCCGGGTCCTGGGCAAAAGTCCGGGCCAGGAACGCCCGCTGCAGCTGCCCGCCGGAAAGCTCCGTCACCAGCCGGTCCCGCAGGGGCCACAGGCCCGTACGCTCCAGGCTCTCCCGCACTGCGCGCCGGTCCGCCTCGTCCTCCCGGTCCAGCAGGCTCCGCTCATGGCGGGCGTAGCGGCCCATCATCACCGTCTCGTACACGGTATAGGAAAAGTATACCGGGGCCAGCTGGCTCATCAGCCCCACCCGGCGGGAAAGCTCGCGCCGGGAGAGGCCCCTCGCGTCGTCCCCCCGCAGGCGCACGGTCCCCTCATAGGGCAGCAGCCCCGCCAGGGCCCGCAGCAGGGTGGTCTTGCCGCAGCCGTTGGGGCCCAGGATGCACACCCGCTCCTCCTCGGCGGCGGAAAAGCTGACGCCGCGCACCACCGGCACGCCGCCGTAGCCGCAGATGATGTTTTCCGCCTGCAGCATCATAGACGCCGCCTCCCTCCGCCGGAAAAGTACACATACAGGAAAAAGGGCGCGCCCAGCAGCGCCGTGATGGCCCCGATGGGTATCTCCCTGGGCGGCATCACCGTCCGGGCGGCCAGGTCGCACAGCACCAGGAACGCGCCGCCGAACAGGGCGCTGGCCGGCAGCACCCGCTTGTGGGACGCGCCGAAAAACCGGCGCACCACGTGTGGCGCGATCAGGTCCACGAACCCGATCACCCCGACGAAGGCCACCGCCGTGCCGGTGAGCGCCGCCACGGCGCATATGAGCATGGTCTTGACCCGGCGGGTATCCACGCCCAGGGCCTGGGCCTGCTCCTGGCCGAAGCTCATCGCGTCCAGCTCCCTGGCATAGCGCTGGAAAAACAGCAGTCCCAGCGCCGTTACCGGCAGCAGCACCCACACGCTGGGCCACTGCCGCATGGAGAAGCTGCCCAGCAGCCACAGGTTTATCCGCTGGGCGCTGGCCGGGAAGAGGATGGCCAGCATGTTCATCACCGCGTTGAAAAAAAGGCTCGCCACCATGCCGATGAGCACGATGGTCACCCCGCTCAGGCCCCGGTCGATGCGTCCGGCGGCCCACAGCACGAAAAACACCGTGCCCAGGGCGAAGGCAAGGCTCACCGCCGGCAGGGCCAGCATCTGCCCCGCGCCCGCGCCCAGGCCCGTGACGATGACCACGGCCGCCCCCAGCCCCGCGCCGGAGGATACCCCCAGTCCGAAGGGCGAGGCCAGCGGGTTTTGCAGCACCGACTGCATCACCGTGCCGGACCCAGCCAGCGCCGCCCCCGTGAGAAAGGCCAGCAGCACACGGGGCAGGCGCATATCCAGCACCATGGCCGGATACACCGCCCCCACATCCGCCGGCAGGGCCGTCCCGAAGAGACGGCTGGCCAGGATGGCCAGCACGTCCCCCAGGGGGATATAGACGCTGCCCACAGCCACGCCCAGCGCCGCGCTGGCCAGCGCCAGCGCCGCCAGCAGCGCCATTTTTCCCCGGGTCTTCACTGGGCGAAATACTCCGGATACACCGCCTGGGCCATCTGCTGAGCGGCGACGGTGATATTCTGGCAGGGCTGGGCGGAGGCGTCGCTGTCAATGGCATATACCCGCTCCTCCGCCACGGCGGTCACGCCGGCCCAGCCCTCACGGGAGAGTATCTCCCCTACCGGGTCGTCGATGTAATCGACGCTGGTCAGTATCACGTCCGGGTCGGCGGCGGCCACGGTCTCCGCCTCCACGGGCATCCAGCCCTCCTCGTCGGCCAGGATGTTCTCCGCGCCGATGAGCTCTATCAGCTCGTTGAGAAAGACCCCCTGGCCGAAGCTGTACATGTAGGGCGCGGCGGAGATTTCAAAGTAGACGCTCCTGCGCTCTGCCTCCGGGATGGTTTCCGCCACGGCGGCGATGTCGTCCAGCTGCCGCCGCATCCCGTCGGCCAGCTCCTGCCCGGCCTCGTCCTCACCCAGCACCGCCGCCAGGAAGGCGATGTCCTCATAGATGCCCTCGATGCTCTCGCTGTTGGGCACGCATGCCACGCACACGCCCAGGTCGATCAGCTGCTGGAAGGGCTCTGTCTGGTCATACAGGGTCATGTCGCTGACCAGCACCAGGTCCGCCTCCAGGGCGGCCAGCCGCTCCATGTCCGGGGCCGTCAGGTCGAACACCTCTGCCTCCGGGTCCAGGCCCTCGATGTCCGCGCAGTTGGTCTCGTACCCCACGATCTGCTCCCCACGGCCAAGGGCCGCCACGATCCGGGCCAGGGACGGAGCCAGCACGACGATGCGGTCTATCTCGTCCGGCACCTGGATGGCCGCGCCGCTGGGGTCCTCCGTGGGGACCTGGGGCTCGTCCTTGTCCGCCCCCAGGGCGGACGCGCCAAGGCCCAGCAGCAGGAACAGGGCCAGGAATAAAGCTGTCAGTTTCTTCATGTCTTTTCCTCCGTAACGGTGTATTTCCCCGGAAAAAAACAGAACACCCTATTCGGTCGAAAGGGCGTTTCATGCAATACCGGACCTGCGGCGGACGGCTCCTGCTCAGCCCTCCGTCACGGTCATATGCACTGATCCATCCATCGTGGACCGGTACAGGACAGCTCAGCGATCCGGCTTAGCGCGCAAGGCGCATCACGGTGGCGGGACCGCAGGGGATTCTCACCCCGCTTCTCTGACAGACGGCTGCCCGTAGAACGTATTCTGTTTTCCGCCGGGTCGGTATGATACGCGCCGGCCCGCGTCCGTCGGGCCGGCGCATATCCATTTTATGGGAACGGAAGCGGCTTGTCAAGGGCCGCGTCAGTCCTCCGCCATGCTCTTCAGAGCCCGGCGGAACTGGAAGAAGAACAATATGGCCGTGAAGGTGACCGCCAGGGCGTCCGCCACGGGCTCGGCGGCGTACACCGCCATGGTCCTGTCCGCCGTCAGCAGCCTGGGCATGAGGTAAATGAGCGGCAGCAGCAGCACGAACTTGCGCATGATGGCCACGGTGGCCGAGGCCCGGGCGTTTCCCAGGGCCATGAAGGTCATCTGGCAGGCGATCTGGATGCCGAACAGGAACATCACCGCGCAGTAGACCCGCAGCGCCCCGGCCGTGAAATCCAGCAGCGCCGCGTCCGGGGTGAACACCCCGGCGAACAGCCGGGGAAAGGCCATGATCAGCGCCCACAGGACGGTGGAGTAGCTCATGCTCACCCCCAGCAGCAGAAAGTACACCCGCCGGACGCGGGCGGCGTTCTTCGCCCCGTAGTTGTAGCTGATGATGGGCTGGGCCCCCTGGCCCAGGCCCTGCAGGGGCAGCATGGCGAACTGCATCACGCTGGTGAGGATGGTCATGGCCCCCACCGCCACGTCCCCGCCGTAGCGCAGCAGGGAGGCGTTGAAGCACACGGATATGACGCTCTCGCTGGACTGCATCACGAAGGGTGCGATGCCCAGCCCCACGCAGGGCAGTACCAGCTTCGCCCGGATGGGCAGGCTGTCCCGGCCCAGGCGCAGGATGGTCTTTTTCCCCCGCAGAAAGCACAGCACCCACAGGCAGGATGCCCCCTGGCTGAGCACGGTGGCCAGAGCCGCGCCCTGCACGCCCATGTGCAGGCCGAAGATGAACACCGGGTCCAGCGCGATGTTGCACACCGCCCCCAGCAGCACCGTGAGCATCCCGGTGCGGGCAAAGCCCTGGGCGGTGATGAACCCGTTCATGCCCAGGGTCAGCTGCACGAAGGCGGTGCCCACAGCGTACACACGCATATACGCGGATGCGTAGCCGATGGTGTTCTCACTGGCCCCGAAGGCCAGCAGCAGCGGCCGGTGCCATATGAGCAGCGCTGCGGTGAGCGCCAGGGCCGCCGCCAGCTGCAGGGTAAAGCAGCCGCCCATAGTCTTCTCCGCCTGGTCCGGCTCTCCCCGGCCCATGAAAATGGACGCCCGGGGCGCGCCGCCGCCGCTGATGAGCGCGGCGAAGGCGGACACGAACATGATCAGCGGCATGCACACCCCCACGCCCGTCAGCGCCAGGTCTCCGTCCCCCGGCATGTGGCCGATGTAGATGCGGTCCACGATGTTGTAGAGCATGTTTATAAGCTGGGCCGCGATGGTGGGCACGGCCAGCCTGGCCAGCAGGCGTCCTACCGGGTCGGTGCCCAGAAAGCTGTTGTCCTTTTCCCGCATGCCGACCGCTCCCCTCACCGCCGCAGGATGGTCCGCCAGCCCCGGATGTCCACCGGCTCGAACCGGCGGCGGAATTGCTTCACCACCGTGTTGCGGTCCGCGTCCTGGATGAGCACGTCGTACTGACCCGGCACGCTGCCGAAGGTGACGGCCTGCTTCGCCCCCATCTGGACACGCAGCAGCTCCACCATCGCCTTCCAGGACACGGCGCTGTCATATATGCGCAGGGTGGAGCATCCCTCCCCGAAGCTATATTTCTCCATGGTGATCTGGTATTGGTCCGCCCAGCTCTGGGCCCGCAGCGCTGCGTGCGCACGGCCGATGCGCTCGGTGCTGTCCACCACGGCCAGATATACCACGTCCTCGTACACGTCCTCGCCGCTCTGCACGTAGTTGCGGTAGACGCTCCGATGGCGCTGCTCCCAGGCGATGCGCATGGCGTCGTTGGCAAGCTCTCTGTATCGGATGATGAGCATATTGTCCCGGATGCTGCTGTAAAAGAAGGGCAGGTCCTGCTCCCTGGCCCACTGCATGATGCGCCGGGCCTTCTCCGGGCTCATGGGCGTGGTGTGCACGTACTGCTCATTTTTCAGATCGTACATGGCCGCGCCGCTGAGGGTGATGATAGGCAGGCGCAGGTCCACCCCCTCCATCAGCTGGCGCACCGTGGTCTGGGAGGCCCGGGTGGAGATGGTGAACAGGGCCCCGTCCTCTATCAGCCGGTTCAGCTCCACCTTGGAGTAGGGCGAGAGAGTGCTGCCCTCCGGCATGATGGTGGTGCCCAGGCCGGAGACGAACAGGGTGTCCGTCTTATGCACCCGGGGCAGCTGCACCCGGTTGACCAGCTCCGCGATCAGCAGCCCGATCACCGTGTCCAGCAGCCGGTTGAAGGCGTATGTATAGGCGTTCACGCCCTGGATGTGGTTGATGCCGATGCTCAGAAACACCACCGCCGCCAGGTTGGCCATGCCGGTGACACGCAGCACCACGGTGGACCAGATGGTCACGCCGGTGAACAGGGCCACCAGCAGGTAGTGGGCCCAGTCCGAGGGCGCGCCATCCTCGAACAGCGCCAGCTCCACGGTGATCAGCGCCAGGCCCCAGAACGCGCCGATGAGGGTGCTCTGCACCCGCTCTTTGGCCATGCGGACCATGCTTTTGATGCTGGGCTGGATGCCCGCCAGCACCGCCATAGTGGAGAAGATGGGCATGCCCTTGCCGCCCCGCAGCCACATATCCGCCGCGAAGCACAGCTCTATGGCGATCACCGTGCGCACGATGCGCTGACCGGGCACCGGCAGTCTGAACTTTTTCTTCTCCATGGCAAGGGTCCCTCCCACGTGTCATATAACGCATAGTAATCTACCACATTTTCCCCGGAAACACAAGCCCGGCCGAGCACGCATTAAAGAATATGCTCTTTTCTCTAAGAGAAAGTCATGTTATAATCGACCTGATACAACGATCAGGAGGCGCCGCCATGGCTGCATTTGAAAAGGTACTTTCCGGCATCCCCGCGATGGACGCGGCGCTGGACTATATCCGGCTGGGGGACAACGTAGTCTGGCAGGTGTCGGACCTGGACCAGTTCCGGGCCCTGGCGGGGGTATTCGCGGCCCAGGCCGTCCGGGACGGCCGACGGCTCATCTACGTGCGCTTTGCCGGCCACGAGCCCATATTGCAGCCCATGGAGGGGCTGCGCATCATCCCGGTGGAGCTGAGCCACCGGTTCGAGACCTTCACCGTGGCCATCCACGACCTGATAGAGGCCGAGGGCAAGGACGCCTTTTACGTGTTCGACTGCCTGTCGGAGCTGGAGGAGGCATGGGCCACGGACCTGATGATGGGCAATTTTTTCCACCTGACATGCCCGTTTTTGTTCCAGCTGGACACGGTGGCCTTCTTCCCGGTCATCCGGGGCCGGCACTCCTTCGACGCCATCGCCCAGATACGGGACACCACCCAGCTGTTCCTGGACGTGTTCCCCGGCGAGGGGGAGGAGCTGTTCATCCGGCCGGGGAAGGTGTGGAACCGGTACTCCCAGACCATGTTCTCCCCCCACCTGTGGCAGCCGGGCACCGGGCAGTTCCGCCTGCTCACCGAGGGCACCGAGATCAGCCGCTTTTACCGCCAGCTCAACGCTGCGGCCCAGCAGACCCAGGACCAGAACATGGACAGCTGGGAGCGGTTCTTCCAGCTGACGCGCCTGAAGCACCAGAACGGCCTGGACGTGACGGCGGAGTGCGGGCGCATATGCGACGTGATGCTCACCAGGGACACCCGGCTGCGGGAGCTGATAAAGGCCCACTTCCGGCCCAGGGACTATTTTGAGATACACAGCCGCATGGTGGGCACGGGGCTCATCGGCGGCAAGGCCTGCGGCATGCTGCTGGCCCGCAAGCTCATCGAGGATACGCGGCCGGACCTGTACGAGCGCATCGAGCCCCACGACTCCTTCTACGTGGGCTCGGACGTGTTCTACGCCTACATCGTGGACAACGGCTTCTGGGACCTGAAGCTGCGCCAGCGCACCGAGGAGGGCTACTTCGCCCTGGCGGAGGACTTCGCCCGGCACGTCATGGCCGGGCGCTTCTCCCCCAACATCGAGCAGGCCTTCCGCACCCTGCTGGAGTACTACGGCAACGACCCCATCATCGTCCGTTCCAGCTCCATCCTGGAGGACGGCTTCGGCAACGCCTTCGCCGGCAAGTACGAGAGCGTGTTCTGCTCCGGGGCCGGGACCCTGGACCAGCGGCTGTATTCCTTCGAGCAGGCGGTGCGCACGGTGTACGCCAGCACGGTGAGCATGTCGGCGCTGGACTACCGCAAGCGCCGGGGCCTGGAGAATCTGGACGAGCAGATGGGCCTGCTGGTGCAGCGGGTGTCCGGCTCCCGGCACGAGGGGTTCTTCATGCCCTGCGCGGCGGGGGTAGGCTACTCCATCAGCCCCTACCGCATGGGGGTGGAGCACCCGGAGGAGGGCATGCTGCGCCTGGTGGCGGGACTGGGCACGGCGGCGGTGGACCGGCGCACCGGCTCCTACCCCCGCATGGTCAGCCTGGACGCCCCCACGAGGATGGTCCTCACCTCTTCCGCCGACCGGCACCAGTTCTCCCAGCGGCTCATCGACGCGGTCTCCGACGGGGCCGAGCCGCTGCAGAGCTTTGATGCCGAGCGGGTGCGCCAGGCCCTGCCGCCCTACCAGACCGGCGTTCTGTTCTCCCACGACTGGGACACGGAGCGGGAATACCGGGAGCGGGGCCAGCGCCGGGACGTATACTACGTCTCCTGTGACGGGCTGGTGAAAAACGACGCCCTCATGGAGGACATGCGCTCCATCCTGCGGCTTTTGCAGGACACCTACGACTACCCGGTGGACATCGAGTTCACCGTCAACACCGCCCCGGACGGGCGGTACGTCATCGACCTTTTACAGTGCCGGCCCCTGCAGCGCACCACGGAGGGCGAGACGGTCGAGATGCCCGCCATCCCCGACGAGAGCCGGGTGCTGCTGCGCACCGAGGGCGTGTCCATGGGCTTTTCCCGCAAATTCGCCGTGGACCTGGTGGTCTACATCGACGCCATCGCCTACTATAAGCTGCCCTACAAGGAGAAGTATAAGGTGAAAAACGCCCTGAGCGCCGTCAACTGGCGGCTGCGGGGCCAGGACAAGCGTCTTGTGCTCATCACGCCGGGGCGCATCTGCACCTCCTCCCCGGAGCTGGGCGTGCCCTCCGCCTTTGCGGACATCAGCCAGTTCGACGCCATCTTCGAGGTGTCCGAGCGAACGGCGGGCTATGTGCCGGAGCTGAGCTACGGCAGCCACATCTTCCAGGACCTGGTGGAGGCGGGCATCCTCTACACCGCCGTGTTCGAGGGCGAGAGCACCCGCCGGTTCCGGCCGGAGCGGTTCCGGGCCATGCCCAACAGCCTGGCCGCGTATACCGACCAGGCGGCAGACCTGGCGGAGGTGGTGTACGTGTGCGACACCGCCGGCCAGGGGGTGGAGCTTTACTACGACATGGTGTCCGAGCAGCTGCTGATATTGGAAAATGACGACTGTCAAGGAGGTCTGAACGATGGGTCTGCCACCTAAAAAGCTCGCATGTCCCCGGTGCGGTTCGGAGGACGTGCAGCGGTACGGCGATATTTTCGTCTGCTTCAGCTGCCGGGCCAGCTTCCCCGCGTCCAAAGCCGCCGGGTCTGACAAGCACATGCGCCTGTTCATCAGCTACGGCCACCCGGAGTCGCTCATCTGCGAGCGCATCATGGCCGCGCTGCGGGACCGGGGCCATCAGGTCTGGTTCGACAGGACCAGCATAGTCCACGGCCAGGACTGGCGGGAGCAGATCGCGGACGGCATCCGCCAAAGCGACGGCGTCATCGCCTGCCTGTCCGCGCACTCCGTCCGGGACCCCGGCGTGAGCCTGGACGAGCTGTCCATCGCCATCGGCGTGCGCGGCGGCAACATCAAGACGGTCCTTCTGGGGCCGGAGCAGGATGTGCGGCCCCCCGCGTCGATGTGCCATATCCAGTACCTGGACATGAGCCAGTGGAGGCAGTTCCTCACCAGTGACGGGACAGGCTTCACCCCCGGCTTCCAGGCCTGGTTCGACAGAAAAATGGCCCAGCTCATCGCCGTCGTCGAGAGCGACGACAGCCGGCAGTTCGTGGGCCAGATCAGCGCCATCCGGAACATGCTGCACGTAAACTACGACACCAGCAAGCAGCAGGCCCTTCTGGAAAGGGGCGTGGTGGGCCGGAAATGGCTGACGGACCAGGTGGACGCATGGCTGGACGACCCGGCCGGAGCCCGGCTGTGCGTGCTGTACGGCGAGCCGGGCGTGGGCAAGAGCGCCTTCGCCGCCAGGTACATCCACTACAATCCACGGGTGGCCGCCGGGCTGTTCTGCGAGTATGACAGGCCCATATACAACAACGCGCGCACCGTGGCCATGACGCTGGCGTATCTGCTGGCGTGCCGGCTGCCGGACTACCGGCTGGCGCTGATGGGCATCCTGGAGCAGGAAAAGCGCCTGGGCGCTCTGAGCGCGGCGGAGCTGTTCGACCGGCTGCTGGCCACGCCGCTGGCCAGTCTGGTGATCGGCGGAGACCACGAGACCCTGTGCATCGTCATCGACGGGCTGGACGAGTGCGCCCAGGGCGAGCGCAACGCCCTGGCGGAGGTGCTGGCCCAGTACGCGCCCCGGCTCCCCTCCTGGCTGCGCATCCTGGTCATGGCGCGGGACGTATCCTCGGTCACGGGACCGCTGGAGGGCGCCTTTTCCATGCGCCTGCAGGCCGACCAGGCCCAGAACATGGAGGATGTGCGCCAATACCTGGCCGGGCAGCTGTATGCGTTTCGGGACGAGCCGGACTGGTCCGGCGCGCTGGACGCGCTGGCGGAGCGGTCCGGAGGCATCTTCCTCTACGCGGCGCTGGCGGCGGACGCCATCCGGGCGGGCAAGGTCTCCCTGCGGGACGCCGACGCGTTCCCATCGGGGCTCGGCGGTATATTTTACCGGTGGTTCGGCTGGTTCTTCCCGGACCAGGCGGAATACGAGAGCCGCTTCCGGTCCCCGCTGGGGATGCTGCTGGCGGCCCCCGCGCCCCTGCCGACCCAGGAGCTGCGCCGCATCTTCGGCTGGGACGAGAACGATCTGAACGACTTTCTCCGCCGGATGAAGGTGCTGCTGCGCAGCGGCAGGGACGACTTTGACAAGGACACGGTCGTCTTCTCCCACCAATATCTGAGCCAGTGGCTGGACAGCCCGGAGGCGGAGCGGTTCCGCTCCAGCCGCAGCGCGGCGGTCAGGATGATGGCCGACCGGTTCTATCAGCTCTTTCGCGCGGCTCCGACGGCACTCATCCCCTACGAGGCGATGTATATGCTGCCTCTGCTGGCCCAGGCCGGCCAGACCGCCCGCCATGACCAGATGGCGGCGAGCTGGGACCTGTTCTGGGCGCTGCTCCGCTCAAGGAACCAGAGCCGTTTCCAGGAGCGTCTGGACACGGCCCTGCAATGCTCCAGGCAGGCGGTGGCCGTGGCTGAACGGGCGGCAGTGCGGCAGCCTGAGAAGCGCAACCTACTGTGCACAGCCTGGAGCAATGAGGCGATCGTCCTGGAGCTGCTGGGCCGGCTGGACCAGGCGCTGGCCCTCCATAGCAAGACTCTCTCCCTTGCCGAGCAGCTGGCACAGGAGCAGGGCCAGACGCCGGAGAGCCTGTCGAGCGTCTGCGAATACACAAAAAACATGGCGGGGATATTGGACACGATGGGCCGGCACGACCAGGCGCTGAGCATGTATCAGCAGGTGCTCGAACGCAGGCAGCAGCTGCTCCGGGAACAGGATACGCCCTCGAACCGCTGGCATCTGAGCAACGCCTACAACAGCGTAGCCGGGATGCTGCGCCGCGCCGGGCGCACAGGCGAGGCCATAGCGCTGTACGAGCAGGCCATGGCGCTCATCAACGAGCTTCTCCAGGAGAAGGACGACCCCAACTACCGAAGGTCCCTGTTCTTCTCCTGCTTCGGAAAGGCCGGCGCGTTGATGAAGCTGGGCCGGCCGGATCAGGCTCTGCCGCTGTATGAGCAGGCCGTGTCCCTTGGCCAGCGGCAGATACAGCAGACGAATGTCCCCATGACCCGGCGGGAACTGTGGAACGCCTTAGAATGCGCGGGGGACGCACTGCGGATCATGGGCAGGCTGACCGAGGCCCTGGCGTATTACAGGAGGGCCCTGCCCATCGCGGAAAAGCTCGTCCGGGAGCTGAACGCCGCCAGGGACCAGCGGCGGCGGCGCGTGCTGGAAGAGAAGATCGCATACACGACCCGTACACCTCCCAACAGACGCTGACCCGACGGCACGACAGAGTGCCCGCCGCAAAACCACCGTTTTGCAGCGGGCACTTTTCGTTTATTTCTCCGGGGCAGGCGGCGCGGGGCGCTCCGGGACCCGCTCGCTCCAGTCGGCGTGCAGCCGCTCCAGCAGCGTGAGCAGGGTCTGCTTCTCCTCGTCGGACAGGGCCGTGAACAGGCCCGCCCGCTCCGGCCGTTCCTGCCGCCGGGCAAGTCCCGCCGGGGTCAGCCGCACGTCCGCCGTACGCCGGTCCTCCTGGCTGGGCGCACGCTCGATGAGGCCGGCCCGCTCCAGCTTTCCCACCAGCTCGCTGGCGGACCCGGGCTGGATGCCCAGCCGCTCCGTCAGCTCCCGCTGGGTCATGGACCCCTCCTCCGGCAGGATGTGCAGCACCCGGCTCTGGCCGCCCCGCTCGTCAAAGCGGGTCCGGCCCACGTGGCCCAGAGCCTGTATCAGGGCAAAGAGCTTCCCGTCCGTGTCCAGCTTCTCGTAGCTCTCCCGGTCGATGTGTGGCCCATGGGGCCGTGGTCCGTGGGGACCAGGGCCGTGGGGGCCGCCGGGACCGTGGGGGTGCGGTCCGGGTCCATGGGGACCCGGCTCATGGGGGTGGGGTCCGTGAGGTCCCGGTCCGTGGGGATGGGGGCCGTGAGGCTCCTCCGGACGGGGCGGGATGGGGTGCTCCTCCCTTTCCATTTCGGGCCGCAAGTCTCTGTTCTCCATCATGGCAGGTGCTCCTTTCAAATTTATTTAGGTACCTTGTGATTGGAGTATAGCACACCCTCCAGCCAATTGTCAAGGTACCTTTGCAAATTTTTATCACATTTGTTTATTGCAATTCTTTTTCGGCGGGTGTATAGTGGCGCAAACCGTGCAAAAAGGAGTGCATATCCCATGAGCGTGCGCATCATCACCGATTCCGCCTGCGACATCCCCCCGGAGCGGGCGGCCGAGCTTGGGGTGGAGATACTGCCTATCACCGTGTCCTTCGGCGGCACGGAGTACCGGGACGGGGTGGATCTGACCAGCCGGCAGTTTTTCGAGAAGCTGGTGGAGTCGGACGCGCTGCCCCACACCTGCCAGATCAGCCCCTTCCAGTACGGGGAGGCGTTTCGGGCCCTGGCCGATGCCGGGGACGAGGCGGTGTGCCTGACCCTGTCCGGCAAGCTCTCCGGCGGCTGGAACAGCGCCGTGATGGCGGCGGCGGGGTACGCCGGGCGGGTGTACGTGGTGGACAGCGAGAACGTGTCCATCGGCCAGCAGATACTGGTGATGCTGGCGGTGCGGCTGCGTGACGGGGGCATGCGCGCCGGGCAGATCGCCGCAGCGCTGGAGGAGAAGAAAAAGCATGTGCGGCTGCTGGCGCTGCTGGACACGCTGGAGTACCTCAAAAAGGGCGGACGCATCTCCCCGGCGGTGGCCTTTGCCGGGGGCGTGCTGTCCATCAAGCCGGTGGTGGCGGTGCAGGACGGCGAGGTGGCCCTGATCGGCAAGGCACGGGGCTCCAAAAACGGCAACAATCTGCTGACCCAGTTCGTGCAGCAGTCCGGCGGCATCGACTTTTCCATGCCCTACGCCCTGGGCTACAGCGGATTTTCCGACGCGCTGCTGCAAAAGTACCTGGCCGACAGCGCGCCCCTCTACGCCGGCCGGGCGGAGGACATCCCCATCTGCTGCATCGGCAGCACCATCGGCACCTACGCCGGTCCCGGCGCCATCGGCGTGGCCTTTTTCAGCTGACAGACGAGTCAGGACCACCCGCGTAGCGGGTGGCCTGCACAAGCCCTATAAGGGCATAATGTTGGCGGCGCCTAAAGGCGCG
>CANPXW010000045.1 GCA_947587025.1 uncultured Oscillospiraceae bacterium | reverse complement strand
CGCGCCTTTAGGCGCCGCCAACATTATGCCCTTATAGGGCTTGTGCAGGCCACCCGCTACGCGGGTGGTCCTGACTGGGATAAGATAAAAGTAAATTTTTCTCCCCGCAAAAAAGGAAAAATGACGTCCGGCGGCGTATAAGGGTATTGCAGCGGAAACTGCGATACCCTTTTTACATACGAGGCGGCGTCATGTCTACGATCAGGGAAACGCGCCAGGAAAAGGAAAAGTACATCATCGGGCCCTACGGGACCCTGTCGTCAGCCAGCCGGGGCCGGCCTGTGCCGGAGCCGGAGGACGACGTGCGCACCTGTTTCCAGAGGGACGTGGACCGGGTGACCCACTCCAAGGCATTCCGCCGGTTGCGCCACAAGACCCAGGTGTTCCTGCGACCGGAGGGCGACCACTACCGCACCCGCCTGACCCACACCCTGGAGGTGGCCCGCATCGCCAGGACCATCGCCCGGGCCCTGGAACTGAACGAGGACCTGACCGAGGCCATATCCTTGGGCCACGACCTGGGCCACACCCCCTTCGGCCACGCCGGCGAGCGGGCCCTGCGGGAGCTGACCGGCTCCTTCCACCACTACGAGCAGAGCCTGCGGGTGGTGGACAAGCTGGAGAAGGACGGACGCGGCCTGAACCTGTGCGACGAGACCCGTATAGGCATCCTGAACCACACCACCGGCCAGCCCAAGGACACCCTGGAGGCAGACGTGGTGCTGCTGGCCGACCATATCGCCTACCTCAACCACGACCTGGACGACGCCCAGCGGGCGGGCATCGTGCGCCCGGAGGACGTGCCGGCCATCATCTGCCAGCGTGTGGGCACCCGCAACTCCCAGCGCATCAACGCCATGGTCACCGACGCCATCGTCAGCAGCGGCCAGGGCGTCATCGGCCTGTCCCCGGCCATGGGCGAGGCGTATACGGCCTTTGAGGAATTCATGTACGCGGCGGTATACCGCAACCCCACCGCCAAGGGGGAGGAGTCCAAGGTCAAGGGCATCCTGGCCCCCATCATGGAGTATTACACCCACCACCCGGACAAGCTGCCGGCGGAGTACCGGGCCATCGCTGACGCCGAGGGCGTGATGACCGCCGTCACCGACTACGTGTCCGGCATGACCGACAGCTTTGCCATCTACACCTTCGAGGACCTGTTCATCCCCGCCAGCTGGAGCGTGAGGTGATAGACCGTGCCGTTTTCTGAAGAATTTCTGGAGGAGCTAGCCCGCCGCAACGACATCGTGGACGTGGTCAGCTCCTATGTGCCCCTGACCAAGCGCACCGGGGCGAACCTGTTCGGCCTGTGCCCCTTCCACGGGGAGAAGACCCCCTCCTTCTCCGTCAACCCCGAGCGGCAGATCTACCACTGCTTCGGCTGCGGCAAGGGCGGCGGCGTGGTGAACTTCGTCATGGAGATCGAGAATCTGTCCTTTCCGGACGCGGTGCGGTTCCTGGCCCAGCGGGCGGGGATGGAGGTGCCGGACGACGGCTTCGACCCGGACCGGGGCAAGCGCTCCCGGCTGCTGGAACTGAACCGGGATGCGGCCCGGTATTTCCATGAGCGGCTGCTGGAGCCCTCGGGCGCGCCCGCTCAGGCCTATGTGGAAAAGAGGGGCATCGTGCCCATGGTCAAGCGCTTTGGTCTGGGCTACGCCCCGGAGGGCTGGCAGAACCTGACCGACGCCATGATGGACCGGGGCTACAGCCGCCAGGAGCTGGTGGACGCGGGGCTTGCCCGTGTGGGCAAGAGCGGCGGGCTTTACGACTATTTTCGGGACCGGCTGATGTTTCCGGTCATCGACGTGCGGGGGGCCGTCATAGGCTTTTCGGGGCGCATCCTGTCGGACGGCGAGCCGAAGTACCTCAACAGCCCGGACACACGGGTCTACAGCAAGAGCCGGAGCCTTTTCGCCCTGAATCTGGCTAAAAAGTCCAAAAGCGGATATATTCTTCTCGCGGAGGGAAATATAGACGTGGTAAGCCTGCATCAGGCCGGGTTCGACAGCGCCGTGGCCAGCCTGGGCACGGCCCTGACCGAGGACCAGGCCCGGCTCATCAGCCGCTACACCACCCAGGTGGTGATCGCCTATGACGCCGACGCCGCCGGCCAGAAGGCCGCCCAGCGGGCCATCGGCATCCTGCAGAAGCACGACCTGAAGATCAAGGTGCTGCAGATACCCGGCGCCAAGGACCCGGACGAGTTCATCCAGAGCCGGGGGCCGGGGGCGTTCCGGGAGCTGATAGAGCGCAGCGGCAACCAGATAGAGTACCGCCTGGAGCAGACCGCCGCCCAGTTCGACCTGAAAACGGACGAGGGCCGTCTGGGGTATCTGAAGGCCGCTGCCAGGCTCATCGCCGCCCTGCCGGGCAGCGTGGAGCGGGAGATATACGGCATGCGGGCGGCGGAAAAGGCCAGCGTCAGCGCCGACGCCTTTCTGACGGAGGTGGCCCGGACCCGGCGGCAGAACGTCGCGGCCGCCCGGAAAAAGCAGGACCGGGAGGACTCCGCTCCCCTGCGCAGCGCCCAGCCGAAGAGCCGCCAGCTCCGCTTTTCCAACGTGCGCAGCGCCGTGGCGGAGGAGGGCGTGATCGCGCTGCTGTGCCGGTTCCCGGAGATGTTCGCCGGCGACGAGCCCCTGACGGCGGAGGATTTCACCTCTCCCGTCCTGGGCAGGATGTACGCCTCGGTGCTGGAGCGGCTGCGGCAGGGACGGAGCGTGTCCCTGACCGCTCTGGGCGAGCAGTTCAGCCCCGACGAGACGACCCTGCTGGCCCAGCTTCTGCAGCGGGACGACATCCCCGCCTCCGCCGCGCGGCAGGCCATGGACGACTACATAAAAAAGATACGCGCCGAAAAGGAAAAGACCGCCCTGGACGAGGACATCCGGGCGTACGCGGAAAAGCTGAAAAAAACGAAAGGGTATGGAAAAGATGGCAGCTGAAAAAAAGAAAAAGAATGAAGACGAGCTTTTGACCCCGGAGACGGACGCCGCCGCCGAGGCGCCGGAGGCCGCCCTTTCGGAGGAGCAGGATAGGAAAGAAGAGCAGGCCGGGACGCCTGTTCCGGAGGGTGCCGTGGAGACCGCCCCGGAGCAGGAGCAGCCCCCGGAGAAGACGAAGGAAGAGAAGATAGCCGCCCTCATCGAAAAGGGGAAAAAGGCCGGCAAGCTCACCAGCAAGGAGCTGAGCGACGCCCTGGACAATCTGGGCCTGAGCCCGGACGAGGTGGACGCCATCTACGACCGGCTGGAGGATCTGGGCATCGAGACCGCCGGCGACGAGTTTCTGCCGCCCCTGGAGGACGACGCGCTGCCCGCTCTGGAGGAGCTGGACGAGCTGGAGGAGCTGGAAGAGCTGACCGACGTGCCCGAGGAGGAGATCGTGGACACCGACGCGGTGGCGGAGACCTTCTCCACCGACGACCCGGTGCGCATGTACCTCAAGGAGATAGGCAAGGTGGCTCTGCTCACCCCGGAGGAGGAGGTGGCCCTGGCGGCCCGGATGGCCGAGGGCGACCAGGAGGCTAAGCGCCGCATGGCCGAGGCCAATCTGCGCCTGGTGGTGTCCATCGCCAAGCGTTACGTGGGCCGGGGCATGCTGTTTTTGGACCTCATTCAGGAGGGCAACCTGGGCCTTATAAAGGCCGTGGATAAGTTCGACTACACCAAGGGCTACAAGTTCTCCACATACGCCACCTGGTGGATACGCCAGGCCATCACCCGCGCCATCGCCGACCAGGCCCGCACCATCCGCATCCCGGTGCACATGGTGGAGACCATCAACAAGGTCATCCGGGTGTCCCGGCAGCTGCTGCAGGAGCTGGGCCACGACCCCTCCGCCGAGGAGATCGCCGAGGAGATGAACATGCCCGTGGACAAGGTCCGGGAGATCCTCAAGATCGCCCAGGAGCCGGTGAGCCTGGAGACGCCCATCGGCGAGGAGGAGGACTCCCATCTGGGGGACTTCATCGAGGACGAGGGCGCGTCCGAGCCCTCGGAGGCGGCAAGCTTCACCCTGCTCAAGGAGCAGCTGATGAGCGTGCTGGACACCCTGACCCCCCGGGAGAAGAAGGTGCTGGAGCTGCGCTTCGGCATCATCGACGGCCGCACCCGCACCCTGGAGGAGGTGGGCAAGGAGTTCAACGTCACCCGTGAGCGCATCCGCCAGATCGAGGCCAAGGCCCTGCGGAAGCTGCGCCACCCCTCCCGGTCCAAGAAGCTCCGGGACTTCCTCAATTAAAAAGACACAGGGCCTGTCGAAAGACAGGCCCTTCATGTTGGGTAAGGTAAGGGCTTTGTACGTGTCTTTCAGACACGTACAAAGCCGGCCACCCGAGGGTGACCGGCTCTGCAACAAAGAAGAGAGGAGTGAAAAATGAAAAGAATCAGTTCATGAATGCTCTGCTTCCCGGGAGCCTCGGCATGACTCCCTGTGTCCCTGTGAGCATATGATACACTATCCCTTGGGGTCAATGGTGAATAAACCTGTAATAATTTGTTAATAAATCATGAATGGGATATTAAGAAAGCCCGGTCGGTTGACAGACCGGGCGGTTTTGATTATAATTGGATGGCTTTTCCATTTTGCTGACGGACTGATTTGTGAGGGGCCTATGAACATTCTCTACGACAGCCGCTCTCCGGCGGACATCTCCACCCTCGGCACGGTGCGTGCCGGCCAGACGTGCCGCGTCCGTGTGCGCGTGCCCGCCGAGTGCCAGGCCCGCCGGGTGCTGCTGACGGCGGAGGGCCTCCAGGCGGAGCTTGCCCATGCCGGCCGGGAGGGGGACTACGACCTGTTCCGGGCAGAGCTCGCGCCGGAAACGCCGGGACTGTACTTCTATAAATTCCACATCTGGGACAAAAACGGGGACTTCGACCTGATGCGGGCCGGTCAGGGCACCAACATGTGCCAGGGGGACCTGTGGCAGCTGAGCGTGCTGCCGGCGGATTACGCCCCGCCGGAGCAGTGGCGGGGGCAGGTGTACTACCAGATATTCCCCGACCGGTTCGCCAAGAGCGGGGACTGCGACCTGACGGAGAAGCTGGGGCCCTACTCGGTGCAGGACTTCGCCTCCTTCACGCCCCGGACCCGCAACGCCACCGACTTTGCCGGGGGCAATCTGCGGGGCATCATGGAGAAGCTGGACTACATCGCGGGCCTGGGGGTGCGGGCGATCTACCTCAACCCCATCGTCATGGCCTGGTCCAACCACCGCTACGACGCGGCGGACTACATGCGGGTGGACCCCATGCTGGGCACCGAGGCGGACTTCACCGCCATGTGCGACGCGGCCCATAAGCGGGGCATGCGCGTCGTGCTGGACGGGGTGTTCTCCCACACCGGCAGCCACAGCGTGTACTTCGACAAGTTCGGCACATTTGGTGGGGGTGCGGTGTCGGCCGGACCGGCGTCCAAGTACTATAAGTGGTACGATTTTCAGCATTTTCCCGATAAATACACGGCTTGGTGGGGAATTGACGTTCTCCCCTGCGTCAACGAGCTGGACCCGGATTACATGGAGTACATCCTGGGCGAGGACGGGGTGGTGGCCACCTGGCTGCGCCGGGGCGCGGACGGGTTCCGGCTGGACGTGGCCGACGAGCTGCCGGATGCGTTTTTGGCGGCGCTGTATAAGCGGGTCAAAGCCGTCCGGCCCGACGGGGTGGTCATCGGAGAGGTCTGGGAGGACGCCTCCAATAAGGTGAGCTACGGCGTGCGCCGGACCTACTTCACCGGCGCGGAGCTGGACGGGGTGATAAACTACCCCTTCCGCAAGGCCATACTGGACTTTGCCTCGGGCCGGGACGACGGTCACGCCCTGGCGGAGACGGTGATGTCCATCGCGGAGAACTATCCCCCGGCGGCCCTGGACTGCACCATGGCGGTGCTGGGCACCCACGACACCGAGCGGGTGGGCACCCTCCTGCCGGACCGCATCGCCCGGCGGGCGGCGGCGTTTTTGCAGTTCATGCTGCCCGGCTCCCCGGTGATCTACTACGGGGACGAGGCCGGGCTGGACGGCGGCCGGGACCCCATGAACCGGCTGCCCTTCCCCTGGGGCCGTGAGGACGCCGGGCTGCAGGCGCTGTACCGGGACCTGGCGGCCATGAAAAACGCCCACCCGGCCCTGCAAAGAGGCAGCATCCGCTTCGAGTGGGCGGCGGGGGGCATATTGCGCTTCGTGCGCCAGTGCCCGGAGGAGAGCGTCTTCTGCGAGCTGGTCCGGGATACAGGGGAATTCTCTGTGGAGTAAAAAAGAAGAGGGCGCGGGAAGTCTCCCGCGCCCTTGCCATATCCTTTTTTACCGGTGGTCACCGTAGAAGAACAGGGCCACGGTGCCGGGGCCCACGTGGGAGCCAGTCACCGGCTCGTAGCACACGGAGAGTATCTCGCCGGTGCAGCCGGCGGTGCGCAGCTTGTCGATCACCCGCTGGGCGTCGGCGGGGCTGTCGCAGTGGGCCAGACCCACGTTGTCGGACTTATCCACGCAGAACTGCCGGTACTTCTCCGCCAGGGTCTCAAGGGAGCGCCGCCGGCCCACGTTCATGTGCCGCAGCACGATGTGCCCGTCCTCGTCACCAAACAGGATGGGCTTGACGTTGAGCATGTTGCCCACCACCGCCACCGCCGAGTGGAGCCGGCCGCCCCGGCGCAGATACTCCAGGTCCTCCACCGTGAATATCTGGTACATGTGGTCGCATTTGTCCTGGGTGCGGCGCACGGTCTCCTCAAAGCCGACGCCCTCGTCCCGGCACTTGGCCGCGAACAGCACCGGCAGCCCCTCGCCCAGGGAGGCGGCCTTGGTGTCGATGACGGCCACCGTCCGGTCCGGGAATTCCTCCTTCAGCTCCGCCGATATAGAGCGGGCCAGGCCGATGGTGCCGCTGATGCCGCTGGACAGGCCCAGGTAGACGATGTCCTCGCCCCGCTCCAGCACCGGCCGGAAGGCGTCCAGAAATACCGCCGGCGCGGGCATGGAGGTGCTGGTCTTTGCCCCGGCCCGCATGGCCGCGTAAAAGGCCGGTCCGTCGAAGCCGTCCCTCGCCACGTCCAGGAGCTTGCCGTCCACCGAGCAGTGGATGGGGATGATCCCCAGCCGGGCGCTGGCCACCAGCTCGTCGGGGATATTGGCCGCCAGGTCGGTGAATACTTGGAACATAGTATGATGCCTCCCCAAAGTTTTTCACAGTGCCAGCATATCAAAGGGGAGGCAGTTATGGCAACCTCTTGTTCCGTCCGGCACTCTCCGCACCGGGGGAGAGGTCTCTCCGAATCGTAGAATCCCGGTGTTTTCAAGGCTTTGCGGCCTCGAAAACACCGGGGGCTAATGAAGCTGTTCCGGGCTCAATCCCACCAGGGAGTCCACGTAGGAGCGCATCTCCTCACGGGAGCGGATGCGGCGGGATTTCTCCAGCACCTGCCGCCGCTGCTCTCCGCTCAGGGCGGAGAAGGCGTCCATGGCGGCGGTGTTCTGGGCCAGGGCCATGCCGAAGCCCACCGGCACGTCCGCACCGCCCGCAAATTTTTCGCGCATTTTCATCACCGTGGAGAAGTATTCCCGAAAATGCGCGGCCTATGCGTTCAGCCGTGCAGCTGCCGCACTAGGGCGATCTCGGCGGCGTAGCCCGCCTCGTCGTTGGGGGTCTCCAGGATGAAAGGCAGCTTTTCCAGCACGGGGTGGGTGACGATGCGGCCGATGGCCTCCAGGGGCAGCAGCCCCTCCGTCAGCTTGGCGTGCCGGTCCTTGGGACTGCCCAGGGGGTTCTTGCTGTTGTTCAGGTGCACTGCCTTGAGCCGGTCCAGGCCCACCGCCTTGTCGAAGGCCGTCAGCACCCCGTCCAGGTCGTTCACCACGTCGTAGCCCGCGTCCCACACGTGGCAGGTGTCCAGGCACACGCCCAGCTTGTCGGAGAGCGTCACCCGGTCCATGATGGCCCGGAGCTGGTCGAACCGGCCGCCCACCTCGCTGCCCTTGCCGGCCATGGTCTCCAGCAGCACGGTGGTGGTCATCTCCGGGAAGAGGACCTGGTTGAGTACGTCCGCTATCTTCTCGATACCCACCTCCAGGCCCTGGCCCACGTGGCTGCCGGGGTGGAAGTTATAGTACTGGCCCGGCGTGTATTCCATCCGCCGCAGATCGTCGGCGAAGGTGGTCAGGGCAAACTGGCGCACATATTCCTTCTCCGCGCAGGGGTTGAGGGTATAGGGCGCGTGGGCCACGATGCGGTCGATGTCCTTCTCTTTGCAGAAGGCGGCGAAGGCGTCCACGTCGGCCTGGTCTATCTCCTTGGCCGCGCCGCCGCGAGGGTTGCGGGTGAAGAAGGCGAAGGTGTTGCCCCCCAGCGCGTCGATGCGCTTTCCCATGGCAAGGTAGCCGCCGCTGGCGGAGATATGGCATCCGATACGAAACATGGCTCGGCCTCCCGTCGTCGTTTTCTCTATTTTAGCACACTTTCCGTCAATATACCAGCAGGCAGAAGCAGAGCAGTATGGCCAGGAACACCAGGTTGTACGCCGTGAAGGTGAGGAAGTATTTGCCCACCTTCGCGCCGGGCTGGGCGGCGTAGAGCTTGTAGGATATGAGGCTGGCCATGGAGGCGATCAGGGTCCCCAGGCCGCCCACGTTCACCCCCAGCAGCAGCCCCGCGCCGTTGTCGGTGAAGCCGGACAGCAGTATGGCGGCGGGCACGTTGCTCAGCGCCTGGCTGAACAGGGCGGAGACCAGTATCTCCCGGCCCTGCAGCAGGCCGGACACCAGCTGGCGCACCGGGCCGATGCGGCCTAAGTTGCCCACGAAGATGAAAAAGCCCACGAAGGTCAGCAGAAGGGCGTAATCCACCCGGCCCAGCAGCTGCCCCTTGCCCAGCAGCACCACCCCCGCCACGGTGATGATGAGCGCCGGCAGCCAGTGCAGCACCCGGAACACCACCAACAGGTCCAGGGCGAAAAGGGCGGTGTACACCAGTATGTCCCGCCTGGGCAGACGGGGCGCGGAGGAGCCGGCCTGCATATGGGCCGGTCCCGCCGGCAGCAGCAGCGCCGCGACCGTGAGCAGCACAAGAGACAGAGCCGCCGGGGGCAGCACTGTGCGCAGAAACGCGCCCATGCCCATGTCATAGGCGGAGAACAGGTACAGGTTCTGGGGGTTGCCGATGGGGGTGGCCATGCTGCCCAGGTTGGCGGCCACGGTCTGCAGCGCCGCCACGGGGATGGTCAGCTCCCCCCGGCCGCACCGCTCCAGGGCCAGGATGGCGAAGGGCACGAAGGTGATCAGCGCCACGTCGTTGGTTATCACCATGCTGGTGAAAAAGCACAGCAGCACCAGGGTCAGACACAGCCGCCGGCTGCCCTGCAAGCTGCCGAACAGCCGCTCGGTCATAAGGTCGAACAGACCCGCCCGCTGAAAGCCCCGCACCAGCAGCATCAGGCAGAACAGCAGCCCCAGCACCCGCAGGTCGATATAGTCCAGATATTCCCGGTCCGGCGGCACGAAAAACGCCGACACCGCCGCCAGTATCAGGGAGATGGTCAGCACTTTCTCCCGCTTCAGATAGGCAAGCATGACTTGGTACGCTCCAATATGGTCTCGCGGGGCGTGTCAGCTCCGCAGCGGCCATTGTAGCACCCCGGCGGATGGAAATCAATATAGACATCATCCGCTCAGTTATGCTATAATGCGCTGAGTCGTGTTATGACCGTTGAGGGCTGGAGGAAGGTGCAGATATGACAGAACAGAACGAACGGAGCCGCCGCTTCCAGGCGGTCTTCTGGGTGATGACCGGGCTGTGCGCGCTGCTGTACGTTCTGCTTTCCGGCGAACGGTACATCTGGTCGGACGAGGCGTATACCTTCGCCATGCTTCCCCACAGCTACGGCGAGATCGCGCGCATCACGGCGGCGGACGTCCATCCCCCGCTGTTCTACTTTCTCTTGAAATTTATCACCCGGCCCTTTGGATACAGCGTGGCGTCGGCGAAGCTGGTGTGCGTACTGCCCTGTGTGCTGACGGTCATGTTCGGCGGCATACAGTTCCGGCGTCTGTTCGGGGAGAGGACCGCGCTGCTGTTCATGGTCCTGTACGCCCTGTATCCGTACAGCATGATCTACGCCACGGAAGTGCGCATGTATACTCTTTCCGGGGGGGTAGTGTTTGCGCTGGCCGTGTACGCCTATCGCTGCTTTATCCAGCTGTCCCGGCGCGACTGGGTGCCGCTGACGCTGCTGCTCAGCGCGGCCGCCTATACCCATTACTACGCCCTGGTATCCGCAGGCGTCATCATGGGGATGCTGGCGGCCGCCTTCCTGGTGAAAAAGGACTGGCGGCGGCTGGGATACACGGCCGCCTGCGGGTGTGCGGCGCTGGTGCTGTATCTGCCGTGGATAGGCGTGTTTATCGGGCAGCTGGCCGACAAGGTCCATAACAGCTACTGGATAGAGCCCATCACACTATCCACCTTGGTGGGATATGTCAAGGCGGTCTTCGGCGTCGACGGGCTGCTCCTGCCGTCCGTGCTGTTCCTGCTGGCCTATGTGACGGCGGCGGTGCAGGTGCTCCGGCAGGGGAAGAAGGGACCGCTGCCGCTGTGCCTGTGCTGTCTGCTGGTCCCCGCCGGAACGGCGGCGGTAGGCGTGGCGGCCTCGCTGCTGGTGCGCCCGGTCTTCGTGATACGGTATATCCTGCCGTCCATCCCGCTGGTGGCGGCCTTTATGGCGCTGGCGCTGGGACAGTGGAGGGGCGATAAGCGCCTGGCGGCGGCGATACTGGCGGTGTGCGTCCTGGCCGGGCTGGCCTGCGCCGGGGAGGAGCTGACGGGGATCCGCCGGGATACGGAGCCGGAAGAGGCCAGCGCCTTTGCCGGCGAGTACAGCGATGAGGACTGCTGTGTGGACGAAACGTCGTCCTGGCGTATCGACCAGGTGCTGGCCCATTATATGCCGGATACGCCGATCTTCGGGAAGATGGCGATGGAAACGGCCGCCTGCCCTTACGAGCAGCTGCGCCCGCTGGAACAGTTCGACCCGGACCAGGCGGACAGCGTGGTGCTGCTGGTGGACGAGGGCGCGCCGGTGCCGGAGCGCTACGCGGCCCGTTACGACGCAGACTTTATCCAAACGCTGGTGCTGGGCGGCGAGCGGACGGATACCTATCTGCTCACGGCGCGGGGAGACAGCGAATAAACGCCTGCGGCGCACAATATAGAAAAGAGGTACATACGAATGAAAAAGTTTTTCCAGGAATTCAAGGCCTTCGCCACACGGGGCAACGTGGTGGACCTGGCCGTGGGCGTCATCATCGGCGCGGCCTTCCAGAAGATCGTCACCTCGGCGGTGAACGACCTGGTGATGCCCCTGATCGGCCTCATCACCGGAAACTCCAACTTCAACGACGCGTTTTTCATCCTGCGCCTGCCGGAGGGGGTGGAGGCCTCCCAGGTGACCAGCCTGGCCACCGCCACGGAGCTGGGGGTGACCACCTTCAATTACGGCGCGTTCATCTCGGCGGTCATCGACTTTCTCATCATGGCCTTCGTCATCTTCCTGATGATAAAAGCCCTGAACAAGGCAAGCTCCCTGACCCACAAGAAAAAGGAGGAGGCCCCCGCCGCCCCCGCCACCAAGATATGCCCCTACTGCCTGTCGGAGATACCCGCCGGCGCCACCAAGTGCGCCCACTGCACCGCCGACCTTCCGGCGGAGCGCTGAACGGGCATAAAAAAACGCCCCCGGCCGCACGGCCGGGGGCGTTCGCTCTTTATTGGTCTTGCTGGACAGCCTGGCTGACCACATAGGACGGCTCGTTCTCCGGCGCTGCGCTCAGCACGGGCACGAACCGCACGTCCGTGCTGCCGCTCTCCATGACGGCGGCGGCCGTCTCCCGGTCGGAGGCGATCATGTCCGTGGTGGTGGGGCAGTAGAGCCTGGCGAACAGCTTCCAGAACACGGCCACATCCTGGCCGGTCTGGGCGGCCAGGCCCTGGCGCAGGGAGTCGGCGTTCAGGCGCACGGACACGGCCGTATCCGTGCCGGCCAGCGCCTCCGCCACCCGGCGGCCGGCCTGGCACACGGCGATGATGGGGTCCGGGTCCGTCTGCATGATCACCGAGTAGACGTACCCCTCCTCGGTGACGGGCAGATACAGGTCCGCCAGGATGACCTCGTCAAAGCCCAGCTCGGACAGCTCCAGCGCCAGCTCCGCCAGATAGGTGCGCACGGTGCTGTTGTAGGGGTCCAGCCAGAAGTAGTCCTCGTGGACGAACAGGCCGCCGGCGGCGCTCTGCAGCGCGCAGGACCAGTTGCGCTGCACCAGCAGGGTGTCGCAGAAGCAGCTGATCTGGGCGGCCACGGTCTTGCCCGCCTCGTGCAGCTGCTCGATGGCGCCCATCACGTCCGTGGCGCCGTAGGTGGCGCACTCCATGGCCACGGAGCTGGTAGAGGGCCATACCAACTGGCCGGAGCGGTCTTTCATCTCCAGGATGGCTGTGGTGTAGCTGCCCTCCTCTACGGTGGCCACGGCCCCTGCCAGATCGGTGGGGTTGATCACCGACGCCATGGGGATGAACCAGCCCTGCTCGGCCTTCAGCTCCTCCCAGCCGCCCAGGTCCACGTCCTCATAATCCGGGTCCTCCCAGATGACCTGCACCTGGACCGGCTCGAAGGTGGGCTTGGGGGTGGCGCCGGCCTCGTCCACCGTCTGCTCCTCCCTGCCGAAGGGCAGCTGGAGCGTGGCGCCGTCTGCGTCGTAGACCATGTACCGCTGCAGGACATAGAACATCGTCACGCCTCCCACCAGCAGGAAGGCGAGCACGAACAGGAGTATGGTCAGGGGCACCCGGAATTTCCGGCGGCCCCTGTATATGTCCTTGGGACGGTACGGCATAGATTATTTCTCCAGGGCCATGATCTTGGCGATGCGGCGGGAATGGCTCTCCCCGAAGGAGAAGGGGGTATCCAGATAGGTGTCCACGATCTTCTTGGCCAGCTCCGGGCCCAGCACGCGCCCGCCCAGGCACAGCACGTTGGCGTCGTTGTGCTGGCGGCTCATCTCGGCGCTGTAGCAGTCGCCGCACAGGGCCGCCCGGATGCCGTGGACCTTGTTGGCGGCGATGGAGATGCCGATGCCGGTGCCGCACAGCAGGATGCCCCGCTCATACTGCCCGGCCGCCACGGCCTTGCACAGCTTCTCGGCGTAGTCGGGATAGTCCACCCGCTCTCCGTCGCAGCCCAGGTCCTCCACCTGGACGCCCCGGTCCTTCAGATGCTGGATGATCTCCAGCTTGAGGGCGTAGCCCCCGTGGTCAGATGCGATAGCGATCATAGTCGATGTGTCCTTTCATATCGGTATGGATTCGGGCCTGCGCCCGGTGAATACGGTCACATAGCGGAAACCCAGGCTCTTCAGCAGCGCCTGGCCCTGGGCAAGGCATTTGGCGGCCTGCTCCGGCCGATGGGCGTCGGAGCCGGTGGTGACGATCTGGCCGCCCAGGTCCCGGTAAAGGCGCAGTATCTCCACCGAGGGGAATGGCCCGCAGCCGTCCCGCAGCCCGGAGCAGTTGAGCTCTATGCCCCGGCCGTTTTGGATGAGGGTCTTCAGCAGATGCTCTATCCGGTCCCCGTGCTCCCGGAGGGCGAGCCCGACGTCCACGCCCTGGGCCATGGCGTACCGGCGCACGTAGCCGATGTGGGCCATCACGTCGAAATAGTCCTTGTCCGCCACCCACTGCAGATTGTCCAGGTACAGCTCCCACATCTGCTTGCGGAAAGCCGGGTCGGTGTAGGTGAGCTCGTGGTAGTCCCCCAGCTGGGCGGTGATGTGGTGGGAGCCTAAGATGAAGTCCAGACCGGGATCACCGGCCAGCTCCTCCGTCAGCTCCGGCCACAGCTGTAGCTCCGCCAGCTCCAGGCCCAGCCGGATGTGCAGATCGGCGGGCAGCCGCTCCCGCACCGCAGCCAGCTCCGCCCGGTCCCGGGCGGCCACCGTCCGGCAGGGCGGGTAGTGCTCCAGCGTCCGCCAGTGGACGGTGTCGCAGTGGTCGGTGATGCACAGCCAGCGCACCCCGGCGGCGTACTCGGCCATGGCCATGTCGTAAAGGGAGGCCTGGCTGTCCAGGGAGACGCGGGTGTGGCAGTGGAAGTCCGTCAGAAAGGCCATGTGTCCTTGAACCATTTCAGGAAGACCTGGCTGTACCCGGCGGTGCGGGGCACGCCGGCCAGCACCGGGTAGAAGATGACGAACAGCACCGCCGTCAGGGCCACGAAGCTGCCCACAGAGGCGCGCCAGCGCTCGTCATGCCGGCGCAGATCGCAGAAGATATAGCTGATGGCCAGCACCAGGAACACCGTGCAGGGGAAGTAGTGGTAGGCGAAGGTGAGCCGGGTGATGAGCACCCAGGGCAGAAGGTTGGCCAGATACCCGATGAGGATGAATATGGCCCGCTCATCCCGGTCCCGAATGGCCAGCCAGCCCATGCCCGCCATGGCCGCCAGGCCCGCCCAGCTGACCAGCGGGCAGTTGAAGGCGGCAAAGGAAACGGTCTGGCCGTCGGCGGTGGAGGCCAGGTAGTAGAGGATGGGCCGGGCGTCGAACAGCCACTGGTACCACATGGAGGAATAGGGGTGGGTGGACACCAGGTCGGAGTGGTAGTTCCACATGTACACCTGGTTGTCGATGACCGTCTTGAAATACTCCTTTTTGAACAGCCGGAAGGGCCCATCCGCCCCCTGGCTGGGGCCGTAGGCCCAGTAGCTGGCGTAGTAGATGAAGCAGGGCACCACCACGAAGAAAATGAGGCACCAGCCCACGTTGAGCCAGAAGGCGTTCAAAGCGGCCTTCTTCTCCCGCACGAAGCGCACGGCCCAGTATACGATCCATATGACGCCCAGGCCCGCGCCGGCGTAGATGCACACCCACTTGCTGGCTGCGCCCAGGCCGAAGGATACCCCCGACAGGGCCAGCCAGAGGAGCTTTTTCCGGGGCCTGTCCGGCGGCTCTGTCAGCCACATGTACATGAACAGGTACATCAGGATGGTGAAGAACACCGCGTAGGAGTCGATGGTGGCCAGCCGGGTCTGGGCAAAGTGCATGAAGTCCAGGGCGAATACGCCGCTGCCTGCGGCGGCTGCGGCGGTGAAGCCGAACATGCGCTTGAGCAGCAGATAGAACATCGGCAGCATCAGCACGCCGAACAGTGTGCCCATGGACCGCCAGCCGAAGGGGGTCATGCCGAACAGCCGGATGCCCAGGGAGATGATCATCTTGCCCAGGGGCGGGTGGGTGATCTCATAGGGCCAGCGCTCCTGGATGTGCTCCAGGGCGGTGCGGGGGAAGTAGATCTCGTCGAAGTAGGTGCCGTTTTTGAAGGAGTACTCCGCCGGCACCGTGTCCTGCTCGTCAAAGAGCATCTCACAGCCGTCGGCGATGGTCATCTCCGCCGGGTCGATGGGCGCGCCGTCAGCGCCGTAGAGCACCACCTCGCCCAGATACTGCTCCGCGCCGGAGGTGATGCGCACGTACCGGACGGGGCCGTTGTCGGCGTTCAGCACCGCGTCGTTCCAGCGGAACAGCTGGGTGTAGTTCTGGGTCATGCCGGAGGTGCCGTCGGACTGGACCTGGTCCACCCAGGTCTCCCCGTCGGCGGAGAACTGCAGCAGATAGTCGGCCGTGCACAGGCCGGACCAGTAGCGCGCCCCGGTGATGGTCTGGGGATGGGCCAGCTCCACCTGGGCGTAGGTGTTGCCCTGCTCGAAGTGCAGATAGGTCTGGGGCGCGTCGGTGTCGCCCAGGCCGATGAAGGCGATCACGGCGTAGACCAGCGTGAGCGCGCCCATCAGATACCAGTCCAGACGGCTCATGCGCCGGCTGACCGTGTCCTGCCGCGCGGGACCGGCCTCGGCGCGGGGCCCCCGCAGCCGGGGCACGGCGCGGGCGTGTATGCCCGCCCAGCGGCAGCACCACAGCAGCGCGTACAGCGCCACCGCCAGGGGGAAGATGATAGTCAGGTTTGAAAACATATGAAAAGCCTCACGCGAATTCGGCGAAGTGTGTCAATTGGACATACACAAGGATTATACACCAAACGCGGAGACGGTTCAACGTCTCCGCGTTTTAATTTTTTGTAAAGTTAGAATTTCCGCTTCTTCCGGTTGAACTTCTCTCCGGAGATCTCCGCGAACTGCTGCAGCAGCTCCTTCTGCTTGTGGGAGAGGTTCTTGGGGGTGAGCAGCTGGACGGTGACGAACTGGTCGCCCCGCGCCCCGGAGCGCACGCTGGGCACGCCCTTGCCCCGCAGCCGGAACACCGCGCCGTTCTGGGTGCCCTCGGGTATGTTCAGGGTCACATCCCCGTCCAGGGTGGGGACCTGTATCTCCGCGCCCAGGGCCGCCTGCACGAAGCTCATCTGGGCGGTGACGTAGATGCTGGTGCCCTCCCGCTGGAAGGCCTGGCTGGGGCGCACCTGCACCTGCACCAGCAGATCGCCGGCAGGGCCGCCGTTGGCTCCGGCGTTGCCCTGGCCCCGCAGGGACACGGTCTCGCCGTCGTCGATGCCGGCGGGGATGGTGACGTTCAGCTTCTTCTGGGTGCGGATGGTGCCGCTGCCCCGGCACTTGGAGCAGGGGGAATGGATGATCCTGCCGCTGCCGCCGCACTTGGGGCAGGGCCCGGAGGACTGGAACACGCCGAAGGGGGTGCGCTGCTGGGTGCGGACGGTACCGGCGCCCCGGCACTGGGGGCACACCTCCGGCGTGGTGCCGCTCTGACAGCCGGTGCCCTTGCAGTCCGGGCACTGCTCCACCCGGGGGATGGTGATGTCCTTCTTGCAGCCGAACACCGCCTCTTCAAAGGTGAGGGTCAGCCGGGCCCGCAGGCTCTCCCCCCGCTGGGGGCCGGTGCGGCTCTGCTGCCGGCCGCCGAAGCCGCCGAACCCGCCAAAGCCGCCGAATATGTCCCCGAAAATGTCGCCCAGGTCACCGAAGCCCTCGAACCCGCCGGCTCCGGCCCCCGCTGCAAAGCTGGGGTCCACGCCGGCAAAGCCGAACTGGTCGTACTTGGCCCGCTTGTCCGGGTCGGACAGCACCGCGTAGGCCTCGTTGGCCTCCTTGAAGCGGGCCTCCGCCTCCTTGTCGCCGGGGTGCAGGTCCGGGTGGTTGGCCTTGGCCGCCTTCCGGTATGCTTTTTTTATCTCGTCCTCCGAGGCACCCTTGGATACGCCCAGCACCTCATAGTAATCCCGCTTGTCTGCCATTTATAAATCACTACCTCTTAGGCCCCCTTGTGTAAAGGGGGCTGGCACGGCGAAGCCGTGACTGGGGGATTGTTCTCCGGGGTACGAACAACCCTTCCACCGCACTTCGTGCGGTCCCCCTCCCCTTGCACAGGGGAGGCTTTTAAATGTGTGGGCGCGAGAGAACGCGCCCACGAATTCTCTTACTTCTTGTCCGGGTCGACCTCGGTGTAATCCGCGTCGTAATAGGTCTGGCCGCCGTTGGGGTCGCCGCCCATATCGGGGCCGGGGCCGGCGTTGGGGCCGGGGCCGCCCTGGTTGGGGGCCGCCTGCTGGTACAGCTTCTCGGACACCTTGTAGAAGGCCTGGGTCAGCTGCTCGGTGGCGGTCTTGATAAGCCCCGTGTCGGAGCCGGACAAGGCCGTCTTCAGGTCGGCAAGCTTCTTTTCCACCTCGGCCTTGTCCGCCGCGTCCAGCTTGTCGCCCATCTCCTGCAGGGTCTTCTCGGTCTGATAGACCATCTGGTCGCCGGCGTTGCGCACGTCCACCTCTTCCTTGCGCTTGGCGTCCTC
>CANPXW010000044.1 GCA_947587025.1 uncultured Oscillospiraceae bacterium | reverse complement strand
ATCTTCACCGGGATGAAGAAGAACAGCAGCACCATCTGGTCCGGCCACAGGGTGGCGAAGGCGAAGAACATGGACATATTCAGATAGTATGCCGACGAGACGGGGATAGAGATGCCGGTGATGAGGTAGAACACCAGCGCGTACAGCGCCGTGAGCACCATGCCGGTCAGGTAGTAGATGGTGAACCGGCCCGCGCCCCATGCGTTTTCCAGGCTGCTACCGATAAAGTAGTAAAAATACAGCGAGATCGCCAGCCACAGCACGCCGGAGCTGTTGGGCACGAACACGTACGTCACCAGCCGCCAGATCTGCCCCCGGCAGAACATCTGCGGGTCAAAGCTGAGCAGGGCCGTCAGCCGCCCCGTGGTGTCCATCATGGCAAACAGCCATACCGCGATGGTACCGCCCACCACGTACAGCATCAGCCTTGGTATACCGAACCGGGGATGGTCCCAGCAGAACCGCTCGATCTTCTTGTCCAGCCACCGCAAGGCGATCACCTCCATTTCCAATCATACCCTTTTTTGCCGGCAAAGTCCACACAAATTTGATTTCCAGGAATTTGCGGCGGTCTTTTTTCGCCAAAAACCAAATTATGTCTTCCAAATTACGTGAACATGTGCTATAGTACAAGCTGTATGAATATGTCGGAAGAAAACATAATAGAGGGAAAAAACGCCGTCACCGAGGCGCTCCGTGCCGGCAGACCGCTGGACAAGGTGTTCCTGGCCAGGGGCAGCGCCGACAAGGCGCTGGCCTTCATCGCCGCCAGCGCCCGCGCCGCCGGCGTGCCGGTGGCCGAGTGCGACCGGCGCAAGCTGGACGCCATGAGCCAGACCGGCTCCCACCAGGGCGTGATCGCCGTGGCCGCCGCCAGGGAATACTGCGCGCTGGAGGACATCCTGGACCATGCCGAAAAGCTGGGCGAGGACCCCTTCGTGGTGGTGTGCGACGGGCTGGAGGATCCCCGGAACCTGGGGGCCGTCATCCGCTGCGCCGAGTGCGCGGGCGCCCATGGCGTGGTCATCGCCAAGCACCGCAGCGCCGGTATCACCGCCGCCGCCGACAAGGCCAGCGCCGGCGCCGCCGAGCACATGCTGGTGGCCCGGGTGCCCAATCTGCCCGCCGCGCTGGACGCGCTGAAAAAGCGCGGCCTTTGGATATACGGCGCGGAGGCGGGCGGCGAGAGCCCCCTGTGGAAGACGGATATGCGCGGGTCCATCTGCCTGGTGATAGGCTCCGAGGGCGCGGGCATGGGCCGGCTGGTGCGGGAGAAGTGCGACTTTGTGATGAGCATCCCCCTGCACGGCCGGGTCAACTCTCTCAATGCCTCCGCTGCGGCCGCCGTGCTGCTGTACGAGGTGGTCAGACAACGCCATGCGTGACAGGTATCTGGACAATCTGCTGCCCGACTTCGGGGAATACTCCCTGGAGCCGGTGCTGGAGAGCTATCGGGAGCGCGCCGCAAGGCAGACGGCCTCTACGGGCGGGGACGCGCCCGAACAGGAGCCGGAGGCTCCCGTCAGCGCCGCCGAGGCCGCCGGGGCCATCGCCCAGCGTTCCCGGCAGATCGTCATGGAGGCGCTGGGCGAGACCCTCAGCCAGCACAGAAAGATAGCGGATCTGGATTTTGACACCGACGAGCTGGACAAGGCTCTTGCCCAGGCCGTCGGTGCTGTCGCGTCCAAAAATGAGCCGTCCCGGCCCTCCGCCCCCGCCGGGGAGCCCCAGCCCGCCGCTGACGAAGCCGGCGGTGCGGAGCCCGAACCTGAACCTGAGCCGGAGCCCGAACCGGAACCGGAGCGGAAGCGGCCCCGCATCCACGTCTCCCCCGACGGGATCATCACCATGGACATCGAGCTGCCCCAGGAAGAGGAGGAGCCGGAGGACGAGCCGCCGGAGGAGAGCGCCGGGCCCTATTTTGAAGAAGAGGACGAGCCGGAGGACGAGGACGGACAGGCGAAGCAGCGCAGGGGCTTTTCCCTCAAAAAGCGCCATCCCCGCGCCGGCCGGACGGAACCCGCCGCCGGAGAGGACAAGCCCAGCGCCAAGGAACGTTTCCTCGCGCCGGTGGTGCGGCTGCTGGCCACCCGCTTCGCCCGCCGCCAGCTGCAGGACGCGGAGGCGGCCAACTGGCCGGACCCGATAGAATTCCGCCAGACGGATGAGCTGCCTCCCAAGAAGGCATCCAAGTTCTATGGCCAGCAGCTGCGGCCGCTGCGCTTCCGCTGCCGGGTGTGTCTGTTCCTGTGCGTGGTGCTGGCATGGATATGCCTGGGCCTGCCCATGGCCGGGCTGCTGGGCAAGAGCCTGCGCGTCCAGTCCGGCGTGAGCCTGGTGCTGCTGCTGACGGTGATGATGGCCGCGCTGGACATCCTGGCCACCGGCGTGCGGCAGCTGTTCGATCTGCGTCCCGGCGCCGAGGCGCTGGCGTCTCTGGCCGCGCTGATGAGCGCGGTGGACGCGGCCATGGTCATGGTGGGCTACGGCCAGTATCTGCCCTTCTGCGCGGTGGGAGCCTTCTCCCTGACCTCGGCGCTGTGGGGCGAGCGGCTGGACTGCCTGGCCAGGGCCCGCACCATGCGCGCCGCCTCCGTGAGCAGCAGCCCCTCCGCCGTCACCGCCGAGCAGACCAGCCGGGGCGGCAAGTATATCTGCCGGTCCCAGCGGCCGGTGAAGGACATCGTGCGCCGGTGCGAGCAGCCGGACCTGTGCCGGACGGTATACGGCACCGCCTCCCCCATCCTGCTGGGCCTGAGCCTGCTGCTGGCCATCCTGGCCTGCCTGAACGGCCGGGGAGCCTACTTCCTGCACACCCTTTCCGCGCTGCTGTGCGTCAGCGCCTCCTTCACAGCCTTTCTCAGCTTCCCCCTGCCCTACAGCATCGCCGCCGGCCGGCTGCAGAACGCCGGCGCAGCCATCATCGGCTACGCGGGCGCGGCCAGCATCGGCAAGGCCCGCCGTGTGGTCATCTCCGACGAGGACCTGTTCCCGCCCGGCACCATGGCCCTGACGGCCATCAACGTGCTGGAGGGCGCGCCGGTGGAAAAGGTCATCGCCGCCACGGCCAGCCTGCTGGCCGCCTCCGGCAGCGGCGTCGCCAGCGTGTTCATGGAGCTGATGGAGCGGCGCAAATACGCTCTGCTCAAGCTGGAGGAGTTCCGCTGCCACGAGGGCGGCGGGCTGTCCGCCCGCGTCGACGGCGAGCAGGTGCTGGTGGGCTCGGCGGGCTTTATGAACCTGATGGGCATCCGCATCCCCCAGGGGATGCATCTGCAGAACGCCGTGTGCACCGCCATGAGCGGCGAGCTGGTGGGCGTGTTCAACCTCAGCTACACCCCCAAGAAGTACGTGCAGTATGCCCTGGTCACCCTGCTGCAGGGCCGCACCCAGCCCATCTTCGCCCTGCGGGACTTCAACATCACCCCGCTGATGATCCGGCACCTGTTCCAGATGCCCACGGAGAACTTCAACTTCCCCACCTTCCGGGACCGGTACCGCATCGCCGCCTCCGCCGCCGGAGAGGAGTGGCCCATCGCCGCTGTGCTCTCCCGCACCGGCATGGGGCCCATGGTGGACGCCGCCGAGGCCGGCAGCCGGCTCTACAGCGCCTGCCGCATCGGCACGGTGCTGTCCCTGCTGGGCACCGGAGTGGGCATGCTGACCATGTTCCTGCTGTGCCAGTCCGGCTCCTTCGACACCGCCACCGCCGGCAACGCTCTGAGCTATATGCTGCTGTGGGCGCTGCCCGTGCTCTTCCTGGCCGTGGGCCAGAGCCGGTGAGCGGACGGAAAATTTTATTTGTCATATTGCCAAGGTTTTGCCAATCGTGTATAATAGGTATTCGGTCAATAATGAAACTTTCAATATACGTCTAGTAAGGAGAGGACACCATGAGCTACGAAATGAAGAACATCCGCAACATCTGTCTGCTGGGACACGGCGCCAACGGCAAGACCACCTTCGCTGAGAACATCCTGTCCGTGGCCGGCATGACCGACCGCCAGGGCAAGGTGACGGACGGCAACACCGTGTCCGACTTCGACCCGGAGGAGATCCGCCGCCAGATCAGCATTTCCGCCGCCACCATGAACCTGAAGTGGGGCGAGTATAAGATCAACATCATCGACACGCCGGGATTCTTCGACTTCGCCGGCGAGGTCTACCAGGCCCTGCGTGCGGCCGACATCGGCGTCATCTGCGTGGCCGCCAAGGAGGGCGTGAACGTGGGCGCCGAGAAGAGCTGGAAGTATCTGCGGGACGCCGGCAAGCCCCGGGCCTTCTATATCTCCAAGCTGGACGAGGAGCACGCCGACTTCGACAAGACCTTCGACGGCCTGCGCGAGCGCTTCGGCAACTCCGTCTGCGCCATGACCGCCCCCATCAAGGACGGCGAGAAGTATATCGGCATCGTGGACGTGATCACCCGCAAGGCCTACAAGATGGACGGCAAAAAGCGCGTGGAGATCCCCGTGCCCGACGCCATGAGCGGCCGGCTGGACGAGCTGTATACCGAGCTTGCCGAGTCTGCAGCGGAGACCAGCGAGGAGCTGATGGAGAAGTACTTCGAGACCATGGAGCTGTCCCCCGAGGAGATCTCCGGCGCGCTGCGCGAGGCCGTGGCCGAGGGCAGCGTCTGCCCGGTGTACTGCGGCAGCGCCGTCTCCGGCATGGGCACCCAGATCTTCCTGGACGCGGTGTGCGCCGTGTTCCCCGCCCCCATGGAGGGCGGCAAGGCCTGCGACCCCAACGGTCCGGCCCGCGCCATCGTGTACAAGACCGTGTCCGACCAGTTCGGCAAGTTCAGCCTGTTCAAGGTGGTCTCCGGCAAGGTGACCGCCGACATGACCCTCACCAACGCCCGCAGCTCCTCCCAGGAGAAGCTGGGCCACATCTACACCATGCAGGGCAAGAAGAACACCGAGGTGACCGAGATCTGCTGCGGCGACATCGGCGCGGTGTCCAAGCTCTCCGACACCAAGACTGGCGACACCCTGTGCGCGGCCGGCGCGGTGGAGGCGCTGCCCGGCATCAGCTTCGACGTACCCTGCTACCAGATGGCCATCTCCCCCAAGGTGAAGGGCCAGGACGACAAGGTGGCACAGGGTCTGGCCCGCCTGGCCGAGGAGGACCCGGCCTTCACCGTCACCCTCAACGCCGAGACCCACCAGCAGGTGGTGGCCGGCGCGGGCGACATGCACATCGACGTGCTGTGCTCCAAGCTCAAGAGCAAGTTCGGCGTGGAGGTGGAGCTGAGCCCCGCCCGCGTGGCCTACCGCGAGAAGATCCGCAAGACCCTGGACACCCACGGCCGCCACAAGAAGCAGACCGGCGGCCACGGCCAGTTCGCCGACGTGAAGATCCGCTTCGAGCCCCAGGACGAGCAGGAGGACATGATCTTCGCCGAGGAGGTGTTCGGCGGCAGCGTGCCCAAGAACTTCTTCCCTGCCGTGGAAAAGGGCCTGCGCGAGTGCTGCGTCAAGGGCGTGCTGGCCGGCTACCCCATGGTGTATCTGAAGGCCGTGCTGTACGACGGCGACTTCCACCCTGTGGACTCCTCCGAAATGGCCTTCAAGACCGCCGCCGGTCTGGCCTACAAGGAGCTGGTCAACGCCAACCCGGTCATCATGGAGCCCATCGGCCTGCTGAAGGTCACCGTGCCCGACGCCAACCTGGGCGACATCATGAGCGACATCCCCTCCAAGCGGCGCGGCACCGTGCTGGGCATGAACGCCCACGACGGCATGCAGATCGTGGAGGCCGAGGTCCCCATGGCGGAGATGACCACCTACGCCATCGACCTGCGCTCCATCACCCAGGGACGCGGCTCCTTCACTCTGGACTTCATCCGCTACGACGAGACCCCCATGAACGTCCAGCAGAAGATCATCGAGGAAGCCAAGGCGCTGGCTGCCGAGTAACATCACCGAAAAACCACAGACAAGGGGAAGCGTCAGCTTCCCCTTGACCGCAGATAGGAAGGAGCGTTCTCATGGAAAAGAAATCGAACGGGAAGCTGCCGAGGGTATTGCTGGCCGTGATGATCCTGCTGGTCATCGCCGCGCTGGCGGCGCTGGCATGGGTCCTTCTCTCCCCCGACTCCCCCATCGCACCGCCGCCTCCGACCCCCACGCCGGCACCTACGGCCGTGCCCACGCCGGAGCCCACTCCTTCTCCCACCCCGGAACCGACGCCCTCCCCCACCCCCGAGCCCACGCCCGTACCGGTGGAGCTGGGCGAGACGCCGGACGCCGGGCAGGAGTATATCGACAAGATCGTCTTCCTGGGGGACAGCTCCATCTACTGGCTGGCGGGCCTTGAGATGCTGCCCTTCACCCAGGTGTGGACGGACTCCATCGGCACCATGAGCCTGTTCAACGTGCCCGTGGACCCCATCGCCTACCGCGACCCGGCCACCCCCGACACGGTGGAGAGTCTGCTCATCCCCCAGTGCGCCGCCCGCCGGCAGCCGGAGATCCTCATCATCACCCTGGGCCTGAACGGCATCGCCATGCTGGACGAGCAGCAGTTCAAGGACTACTACACGACCATGCTCAGCGAGATACAGCAGGCCAGCCCGGACACCAAGATCATCCTCCAGTCCATCCTGCCGGTGATGGACAGCCGGGTCCCCAACGGCATCAGCAACGAGAAGATCAACATCGCCAACGGCTGGGTCTACTCCATCGCCGAGCAGATGGGCGTGCGCTACCTCAACTCTCACGACGTGCTCATGGACGAGACCGGCAATCTGCGCACTGACTACAACGACGATCTTGCCATGGGCATCCACATGAACGTCACCGGCTTCGAGGCGCTGCTGGCCAATATCCGCACCCACGCCTGGCTGTGAGCCGGGCGTAGGGCGGCGGCGCACCGCCCCGCTCATCCGAATCCGCTTTTGAGGTATATATACATATGCAACAGACGCCAAAAAGAAATCTGCCCCGCGTGCTGCTGGCGGTCCTGCTGGTGCTGGTCATCGCCGCGCTGGCGGCGCTGGCATGGCTGCTTCTCTCCCCCGACTCCCCCATCGCGCCTCCGCCTCCGACCCCCACGCCGGCCCCTACGGCCGTGCCCACGCCGGAACCCACCCCCTCTCCCTCTCCCACGCCGGAGCCCACCCCCGAGCCCACGCCCGTGCCGGTGGAGCTGGGCGAGACGCCGGACGCCGGCCAGGAGTATATCGACCAGATCGTCTTTCTGGGCGACAGCACCACCTATGGCCTGGCCAGCTACGACCTCGTGCCCTTCACCCAGGTGTGGACGGACTCCATCGGCACCCTGGCCCTGTTCAACTGGGCCACAGACCCCATCGCCTACTATGACCCGGCCTCTCCCGACACGGCGGAGAGCCTGCTCATCGTGGACTGCGCCGCCCGCCGGCAGCCGGAGTATCTGCTCATCACCCTGGGCATCAACGGCATCGCCCTGCTGGACGAGCAGCAGTTCAAGGACTACTACACCCAGATGCTGACCGCCATCCAGGCCGCCAGTCCCGACACAAAGATCATCTGCAACTCCATCTACCCCGTGGCGGACGCCTACACGCCCGCCGGCATCAGCAGCGACAAGGTCAACGCCGCCAACGGCTGGATACGCTCCATCGCCGAGCAGATGGGCCTGCGCTATCTCAACACCCACGACGCGCTCACGGACGAGGCCGGCCAGCTGCGGTCCGATTACTCCGGCGACACATCCATGGGCATCCACATGAACACCACGGGCCTGAACGTCCTGCTGGACTATATCCGCACCCACGCGTATCAGTGACCGCCGCCATCATCATCCCGCCCGAAAGAGGTGACACACAGTGAACAGAAGGACTCGTGAGGGGTTTTACGTGCTGTGGACCCTTGCCATACTGCTCTGTCTGGGCGTGTGCATCTTCCTGCTCATATGGGTCTCCTTTGCCGACGGCGGAGACGCAGCGTCGCTCCCCGTTCAACCGGACGTCCAAGATCAGACGACCGATGGCGCCCAGCCGGCAGACGGTACCCAAGCAGCAGACGGTACCCAGCCGGCAGACGGCACACAAGCGGCAGACGGTACCCAGCCGGCAGACGGTTCCCAAACGGCGGACGGTTCCCAGCCGATGGACGGCACCCAGCCGGCGGAGGGCGCGGATCAGCCTGCGGACGAAGGCGTCACCTCCCCCGTATCCGTCACCCTGGGCGAGACGCCGGACGCCGGCATGGACTATATAGACCATCTGACCTTCCTGGGCGACAGCACCACCAACGGCCTTTACGCCTACGGGCTGCTGCCCCATTACCAGGTCTGGACCCCTGCCAGCGGCACCCTGAGCCTGTTCAACTACGCCATCGAGACCATCGACTATTACACCCCCGGCGGCGGTGATACGCCCCAGAGCCTGCCCATCGTGGACTGCGCGGCACAGGCCCAGCCGGAGTATCTGGTCATCACCCTGGGCATCAACGGGGTGAACATCCTGGACGAGGAGCAGTTCAAGCAGTACTACACCGGCCTTATCAACGACGTGCTGTATGCCAGCCCCAACACCAAGATCATCTGCAACTCCATCTATCCCGTCATCGACGGCCAGGCCCCCAGCGACATCACCAACGCCAAGATCAACGCCGCCAACGGCTGGATACTGGACGTGGCCACCCAGACCGGCACTCGGTACCTGAACACCCACGACGCGCTGACGGACGCCTCCGGCAACCTGAACATCGACTACATCGGCAGCGACAGCGACGGCATCCACATGCACAACGGCGGCTATGAGGCCGTCCTGCAATACATCCGCACCCACGCCTGGCAGTAATCCCGGAGGTCCCCTGCTATGCCATCCAACAGACATCCCCGCAGATACGCCCGCCGCAGCTCGGCTCTGCGCTCCTTCGTTATGTGCACGGCGCTCATCGTCCTGTTCGTGGCGGCCGTCTATCTGCTGACCGGCCCCGGTCATTCCGGCGGCTCGGCTGCCGTCACGCCCTCTCCCGTGCCATCCTCTGACGCCGCGCCGACGCCCACCCCGGAGCCCACGCCGGTACCGGTGCGGCTGGGCCAGACGCCCGACGCCGGCCAGGCGTATCAGGACCGGCTGGTATTTCTCGGCGACAGCATCACCCACCAGATGGCCACCCACGATCTGCTGCCCTTCACCCAGGTCTGGGTCCCGGCAGAGGGTACGCTGGCACTGTTCAACTGCCCTGTGGCGCTGATCAACTACTACCCGGAGGAGACCCCGGACGAGCCGCGCCAGCTGTCCATCGCGGAGTGCGCCGCAGCCCGGAAGCCGGAGTATCTGGTCATCACTCTGGGCATCAACGGCATCGCCCTGCTGGATGAGGAGCAGTTCAAGCGCTATTATCAGGACGTGATCGTCTCCGTCCAGGAGAACAGCCCCGAGACGAAGATCATCTGCCAGTCCATCTTCCCCGTGGTGGACAGCCTGGTGCCGGAGGGCATCGACAACGCCGGCGTCAACGCGGCCAATGTCTGGATCGAGGAGGTAGCGGCACAGACCGGCGCCCGGTACCTAAACACCCACGAGGCGCTCACGGACGCCGCCGGCGGTCTCGTCGCCGACTACTCCCCCTGGGACGGATACCACCTGACGGTGGAGGCCATGGAGCTGGTCCTGCAATACATCCGCACCCACGCCTGGCAGTGACGGCCGCCCGCCGGCTATGACACGACCCTCCCGGTCCTTCATAGGATGACCGGGAGGGTCTTGCTATATGGACGATGAACTGCTCAGGGAGAGCCTGGCCGGCTTCGACGCGCTGTGGCGGCGGGTCACGGGCCAGGAGGAAGACCGGCCGGACGACAACACGCCGGAGGACGGACGGCCGCTGGAGGGGGCGCTGCCGCGCCTGATCAGCGAGGAGGCGTGCGCCGCCGCACAGACGGCGGCTCTGGCGCGGCTGTATCAGGGCGAGAGCCGGAGCCTGCTCACACGCCTGTCTGCCGAAGCCCGCCGCCATCTGCGCCGGCTGCGGGCGGAGTATTACATCCTGACCGGCGCGGACGCTGGCACGGCGGCCGACTGCCGTCCCGCCGGCGGAAAGCTGGCCTCGCTGCGGCAGATATATCTGCGGGCGGAGCGGCTGGCCCTGCTGTACGAGCGGGCGGCCGGCCTGGCCGACGGACCGGCGCGGGACGCGCTGGGCGAGCTGGCCGAGGACGAGCGTCGCGCCGCCCGGCAGCTGCGGGCGCTGCTGGTGGCCAGCTTTTGAGCGCGGGGGCCGCTGTTTTCGCGGCGGCCCCTTTCAAAACAGCTTTGTCTGCTCCCCCTGGCGGATGACGCCCAGCTGGATGAACACCGGGTAGAGATAGCTGGCCCCGAAAGTGCCCAGCTTCTTCGGCCCGGTCACGATACCGCCCAGCTCCAATGCCTTGTGGAAGGCCATGAACACGGTGCTCTGGGTGATGCTCTTCTCCTTGCGGCTGATGAACATCTCTCCGCCCAGCGCTCCGTCCCGCCGCTCCCGGATGGTATAGGTATATTCCAGGCCTTTGGCCGTCATAAACGTCCTGCCCTGCCAAGCGATGAGCGCCTGCCACAGCGCCTGGTCCCGCCGATGCTGCTTCCCGCCCATGGCGGCCCAAAACCGGGCCAGGACGGCGTCCTGCTGCTCCATTTGCCCAACTCCTTTTTCTTAGGGTAACACAAACCCTTTCCAAAGGCAAGAAAAACGCCGGCGTATCGGCCGCCGTGGCCGTTGACACGGCCGGCCGGGGCCGCTATAATTTACGGCAGAACAAGGAGGAACGCGCCATGCTTTGGTTCGTCATCCCGGCCGCGCTGATCCTGGCGGCGCTGGCTGCGGTCTATATCGTCTACCGGGTCGCCTTTTACGCGCCTCTGCCCCATCGGGAGGACATCTACGACATCCCCAAGGAGGAGCAATACCAGGACCAGCGGGAGCTGATGGTCTCTCTCATCCGGGAGATGGACGCCATCCCCTATGAGGAAGTTAACATAATATCTTATGACGGCACGCCTCTGTTCGCCCGCTACTACCATGTGGCGGACGGCGCGCCCCTGCAGATCCAGATGCACGGCTGGCGGGGCAGCGCCATCCGGGACTTCTGCGGCGGCAACAAGCTGGCCAGGGAAGCGGGGCTCAACACCCTTGTGACGGACCAGCGCGCCCACGGCAGGAGCGGCGGCACCGTCATCACCTTCGGCCTGCGGGAGCGGTACGACTGCCTGGCCTGGGCCCGGTGGGCGGCGGAGCGCTTCCCCGGTGTGCCCATCACCCTGGCGGGGGTGTCCATGGGCTCGTCCACCGTGCTGATGGCGGCGGGACTGGAGCTGCCGGAGACCGTGCGCGGCGTCATCGCTGACTGTCCCTTCTCCTCCCCTGCGGAGATCGTCAAAAAGGTCTGCCGGGACTGGCATGTGACCCCGGCGGTGGGCTATCCCCTGGCCGCCCTGGGCGCACGGCTGTTCGGCCGGTTCGACCTGGGCGGGACGGACGTGCTGTGCCAGATACGAAAGGCGAAGGTGCCCGTGCTGCTGCTCCACGGGGAGGACGACCGGTTCGTCCCCTGTCAGATGAGCCGGGACATCTACGATGCATGCCCCACCGAAAAGCGGCTTGTCACCTTCCCCGGCGCGGGCCACGGCCTGAGCTACATCGTGGACCCGGAAAAATACGCCGACGCGGTGCGGCAGTTTTTGCGCGATATACGCGCCGACGCCAGCAGCGTCAGGCCGACAACAGAGGAGAACGCTATATGACGAGGATACTTTTTATATGCTACGGCAACATCTGTAGAAGCCCAATGGCCGAGTTCGTGATGCGCGACATGGTGAAGAAGGCCGGCCGGGAGGGCGAGTTCTCCATCGCCTCCGCCGCCACCAGCACCGAGGAGATCGGAAACGGGGTCTATCCTCCCGCCCGGCGCATGCTCCGGGAGCACGGCATCGACTGCGCCGGCAAGACCGCCCGGCAGATGACCCGCCAGGACTACGACCGGTACGACCTGCTCATCGGCATGGACGGGGCCAATCTGCGCAGCATGCGCCGCATATGCGGGGGCGATCCGGAGGACAAGCTGCGGCTGCTGCTAAATTATGCGGGCCTGGACCGGGACGTGGCCGACCCCTGGTATACCGGGGATTTTCAGGCCACCTGGCAGGATGTGAACGCCGGCTGCCGGGCGCTGCTGGCGGCCATCGACCGGGGCGAGCCATAATAATGAGAAAGCAGACCGTCAACGAACGTTGGCGGTCTGCCTGCATATTCTCTTGTCTTACGCGGTCACCTCGCCGGAGGCGGTGACCGTAGGCAGATCCACGCCGCTGTAGGAGCCCTTGAAGCCCCAGTCCACGGTCATGGTGCCGCTGGTCCCCTTGGGCACGTCCAGGCTGACGGAGAACAGGCTGGTCTCCGTCTTGGGCGAATCGTCGCCTAAGGTGATGGCCCCGCAGCTGGCGGTGGCGGTCTGGCCGTTGAAGGAGATGGTGGCGGTGGTGCTGGCCACATACAGGCTGTAGGAGCTGAGCTTGCCGTCCACATAGACGCGGCTGTTCCCGTTGCCCAGGTCCTCCGCACGCCAATCCACGATCAGCTCCAGCGCCGTACCGGTGTCGGAGGAAAAGCTGCCGTCGCTGGGCTTGGGGGTGGGCTCCGCCGTGGGGACAGCGGTAGGCACGGCCGTGGGCACAGCCGTAGGCACGGCGGTAGGCACCGGTGTGGCGGGGGCCAGGGTAGGCGCGGGTGCCAGCGTCACCGGGGGCGGGGTGAGTTCCTGGGAGACCGCTATGGAGGGAGAGGTGGCGATCGCCGGCGCGACGACGTTGTTCACGCTGTCCGGCTTCTCACGGAAAAACAGCAGATAAGACTCCAGGCCGATGACCGCCACCAGGACGATCACCAGCAGAACGATCAAAACTTTCTTCATCACTAGTCCTCCTTGCACGTCACGCCCGGACACGCCAGGCGGCCTTTTCTATCGTACATCTTTTTCATTATATAGCAAAACCATGTCAAACGCAAAGAAAAAACGCATTTTATGCAAATTTCCCGTCCGCCGGGCCGGAAAAACAGTTGCGGGCAAGTTTTGGTTGCAAAAGGCGTCCGCTTCAACTATACTGGAAAAAAATGATAAAGGTGGTCTGTTGCCATGAAAAGCTATCTTGAAATGAACGCGCAGGAACTGACCCAAGAGCTGGCCGCCGTAAAGGCCCAGTACGACGCGCTGGCCGCTGTGCCCCGGAAGCTGGATATGTCCCGAGGCAAGCCCAATCCCGCCCAGCTGGACCTTTCCATGGACATGCTGGCCCTGGACCCGGCCACCCTCACCCACACCGCCTCCGGCGCCGACGCACGCAACTACGGCCTGCCCACCGGCACCGACGAGTGCAAGGCCCTGTTTGCCGACCTGCTGGGCCTGAAGCCGTCCAACATCATCGTGGGCGGCCAGTCCAGCCTGAACCTGATGTACGACAGCGTGGCCCGGGCGCTGCTGCTGGGCGTGTACGGCGGGTCAAAGCCCTGGGGCCAGCAGGGACCACTCAAGTTCCTCTGCCCCGCGCCCGGCTACGACCGGCACTTCGCCGTCACCGCCGCCCTCGGCTTTGAGCTGATCAGCATCCCCATGACCCCCACCGGCCCGGACATGGCGCTGGTGAAGCAGTACGCGGAGAGCGACCCGTCGGTGAAGGGCGTCTGGTGCGTGCCCAAGTACTCCAACCCCACCGGCATCACCTACAGCGCCGACACGGTGCGCGCCTTCGCCGCGCTCAAGCCAGCGGCGGACGACTTCCGCATCTTCTGGGACAACGCTTACTGCGTGCACTGCTTCGACGGCCAGGACGAGGAGCTGCTCAACATCTTCGACGCCTGCCGGGAGCAGGGCTCCGAGGACATGGTGTACGAGTTCGCGTCCACCAGCAAGATCACCTTCGGCGGTGCGGGCGTGTCCGTCATCGCCGCCAGCGAGAACAACATCAAGTTCATCACCAAGCAGATGGGCGTGCAGACCATCGGCCACGACAAGATCAACCAGCTGCGCCACGTGCGCTTCCTCAAGGACGCCGCCGGCGTGCGTGATCACATGAAAAGGCACGCGGCCTATATCCGGCCCAAGTTCGAGTGCGTGCTCAACGCCCTGGACAGCGAGATCGCCCCTCTGGGCATCGCCCACTGGAACAAGCCCCACGGCGGCTACTTCGTATCCTACGAGGGCCTGCCCGGCACCGCCACCCGGTGTGTGGCGCTGTGCAAGGACGCGGGCCTGGTGCTCACCCCCGCCGGCGCCCCCTTCCCCTACGGCAAGGACCCTCAGGACAACGTCATCCGCATCGCCCCCACCTTCCCCAGCCCGGAGGAGCTGGCTCAGGCCATGGAGCTGTTCTGCGTGGCGGCAAAGCTGGCCGCGCTGGAGACGCTCACGGCAAAGTAACATGATATGAAAAAACGGGCCCTCTGCCAGACAGAGGGCCCGTTTTTCATTCCCCGCCGGAGACGATGCTCTCCAGCAGTTTCACGTAGCTGAGGAAGGTCTCCCGGCCCTTCGGGGTCAGCTCGTAGGTGGTCCGGGGCCGGCGGGAGAAGAACTCCTTTCGGCTGGCGATGTACCCCTCCGCCTCCAGCTGCTCCAGCTGCTTGCCCAGGTTCCCGGCGGTGGCGGCGGTGAGCTTCTGCAGGGTGGTGAAATCCCTGGGCCCCGCCATCAGCGCCGCGATGGCCCCCAGCCGCAGCTTGGACTGGAAAGCCGCCGGTATCTCATGCAGCTCCATGGGCCCTGTCCTTTTTCAAGAGGTACCCGAAGGCCAGCAGGAGCGGCCCGGGAAAGCCCTGCAGCACCAGCCACGCCGGGACAGCCCATGCAAGCTGGCCCATCCGCTCTATGCCGATGGAGAGCCAGTTAAAAGGCATGGCCATCCGCGCCAGGCCGAAGATGAAGGCCGCCAGTCCCAGCACCAGCATGCGCCGATCCTCCGCGAACGCCGCCGTCAGCAGCAGCGGCAGCGTGGGGAACAGACACCACAGCACCCGGGACACATACAGACCCCCGGAGATCACCGACGTGTCCGTGACGAACACATAGTTCATCATCGCCACCACCCCGTCGCTGAAAAGGCTCACGCACACGAACATGCCCAGGCACACGCCCCACACATCCAGCAGCTTCCGGGCCAGGGCGTTGAGCCCCTCCCGCTTTGCCCGCCGCCGCCAGCGGAAAAAGGTCAGGCCCATCCCTCCATACAGGCACAGCAGCAGCGGCCCGCGCAGAAGTGTGATATAGTATCCCAGCCGGTACTCCGGCGTCCCCACAAGGTACAGCGCCGATGTGACGGCGTTTTCCACTGTGACGGCCAACCCGTAGCCCAGCCATATCCAGCCATAGGCGGTGAAGAACCCCGCCAGCTCCCGCAGTCCCGTCATGGTCTGGGCCAGCATGGCCCGGATGAGGGACAGGTCCTCCCGGGCGGAGGATAACCGTTCATCCATAGTATACTCTCCTTTCTGGAATACTCTATTTTTTAGAGTATTTACAATATATCACACCGCACAGCGCATGTCAAGAAATAAATTTGCCTCCCTCTGGCGAGGGAGGCATTCGATAAGGTTTGTTTTTACTCCTGGAACATGGGAGTAGAAAGGTATCTGTCCCCGGTGTCGGGCAGCAGGGCCACGATGGTCTTGCCCTCGTTCTCCGGCCGCTTGGCCAGCTCGATGGCCGCCCACAGCGCCGCGCCGGCGGAGATGCCCACCAGGATGCCCTCGGTGCGGCCCAGCTGGCGGCCCAGAGCAAAGGCGTCCTCGTTCTCCACGGGGATGATCTCGTCGTAAATGCTGGTGTTGAGCACGTCGGGCACGAAGCCCGCGCCGATGCCCTGTATCTTATGCGCGCCGGCCACGCCCTTGGAGAGCACCGGCGAGCTGGCCGGCTCCACGGCTACGATCTTGACTGACGGCTTTTGCTCCTTCAGGTACTCCCCTACGCCCGTCAGAGTGCCGCCGGTGCCCACGCCGGCCACGAATATGTCCACCGCGCCCTCGGTATCGCGCCAGATCTCCGGGCCGGTGGTGGCCTTGTGGGCGGCGGGGTTGGCGGGGTTGACGAACTGGCCGGGGATGAACGCACCCGGCGTGGCCGCAGCGATCTCGTCCGCCTTGGCGATGGCCCCCTTCATGCCCTTGGCGCCTTCGGTGAGCACCAGCTCCGCGCCGTAGGCCTTCAAAAGATTGCGCCGCTCCACGCTCATGGTCTCCGGCATGGTCAGGATGATCTTGTAGCCCTTGGCCGCCGCCACCGCCGCCAGGCCGATGCCCGTGTTGCCGGAGGTGGGCTCCACGATCACTGCGCCGGGTTTCAGCTTCCCCGACGCCTCCGCGTCCTCGATCATCGCCTTGGCGATGCGGTCCTTCACGGACCCGGCCGGGTTGAAGTACTCCAGCTTCGCCACGACCTTCGCCTTCAGGCCCAGCTTCTTCTCCAGATTGGTCAGCTCCAGCAGCGGGGTGTTGCCCACCAGCTCGGTGAAAGACTTGTAGATAGCCATGTTTTTATTCTCCTCTATTTCCTATCGGTTTAGTGTGTTTTCCGGGGATGCTGTTATTATACACCCTTTTTGGCCGCTGTCAACCGGTTTTTGAAATTTTATAAAAAATGCCCGGCTGCCGCGTGACAGCCGGGTGTGTTTTGTGTATTCAGATGACGTAATCGTTGCCGGCGGCGGCGTTGGCCCGGTCCACCATGTCCTGGAGCGTGATATTTCCCAGGTAATCGGTGACGACCTTATATAGCCCCGACCACATGTCCAGGGTGGCGCAGCTGGCGCACCGGTCGCACACCGCCGCGTCCGCCTCCAGGCACTCCACCGGCGCCAGGCTTCCCTCCACCAGCTCCAGTATCTCCGCCACATTGTAGTCCTTGGGCTCCCGGCTCAGACGGTAGCCCCCCTGGGGCCCGCGAATGCCCTTGACCAGCCCCGCCTTGCTCAGCTGGGTGACGATCTGCTCCAGGTACTTCTGGCTCAGCTCCTGGCGGGCGGCCACGTCCTTGAGGGTGACCAGCCCGTCGCCGCTGTGCTGGGCCAGGTCCACCATGGTCCGCAGCGCATATCTGCCTCTGGTGGATATTTTCATCGCTCACGCCTCCCGTTGCAAAAGAGCTCTCTTTACGCTTCCAGCGCGGCCATCTGCGCCTGCACGTCCGATTCACAGGAGCGCATGGCCAGAATGGTCTTTTCCATCAGCGTCTCCAGGGGCCAGCCCAGCATGTCCGCCCCCTGCTGGATGACCTCCCTGCTGCAGCCGGCGGCAAATCCGGCGGACTTGAACTTCTTTTTCAGGCTCTTGACCTCCATGTCCTGTACGCTCTTGGAAGGGCGCATCAGGGCCGCCGCGCCGATGAGCCCGGTAAGCTCGTCTGCGGCAAAGAGCACCTTCTCCATCTCCAGAGTGGGTTCCATATCCACCCCGGTCAGGCCGTAGCCGTGGCTGCAGGCGGCGTGGATGGTCTGCTCGTCCACTCCCGCTTCGCGCATCAGCTCCTGCTCCTTGACGCAGTGCTGCTCCGGCCACATCTCAAAGTCCAGGTCGTGCAGCAGGCCCACCGTAGCCCAGAAATCCGCCTGGTCGCCATAGCCCAGGTCGTTGGCGTACCAGCGCATGACCCCCTCCACCGTCAGCGCGTGCTGCAGATGGAAGTGGTCCTTATTATATTTGGTGAGAAGCTCCCACGCCTTTTCCCGTTCCATTTACCCGTCCTCCGTTTCACAGATCGTCCCGCCGCCCAGCACCAGGTCCCCGTCGTAGAGCACCACGGCCTGTCCGGCGGCGATGGCCCGCTGGGGCTTATCGAAGATCACCGTCAGCTCGTCCGGCCCGGTCTGGGTCACCTGGGCGGGCTGCTCGGCCATGTTGTAACGCACCCGCGCCCGGCAGCGGACCGTGCCCTCCAGCCGGTCGGCGGGGATGAGATTGATATTGTTCGCCGTGAGCCGGCGGGAAAAGAGCGAGCTGTTCTCCCCCAGCACCACGGTATTGCTCGATACGTCCTTGCGCCGGACGTACAGCGGCCGCCCCGCCGCCACGCCCAAGCCCCGCCGCTGGCCGATGGTATAGCCGACGATGCCGGCGTGCCGGCCCAGCACGTGCCCTTCCCCGTCCACGAAGTCGCCGGCGGGATAGTCCCGGCCGGTATAGCGCCGGATGAAGGCGGCGTAGTCCCCGTCGGGGACGAAGCAGATGTCCTGGCTGTCCCGCTTGCGGGCGTTGAGAAGGCCGCTCTGCTCCGCCAGAGCGCGGACCTGGTCCTTGGAGAGCTCCCCCAGGGGGAACCGGGTGCGGGAAAGCTGGCTCTGGCTGAGCATGTACAGCACGTAGCTCTGGTCCTTCTCCCCGTGCAGGGCCTTTTTCAGCAGCCACCGGCCGGATGGGTCCTGTTCGGCGCGCACATAGTGGCCGGTGGCCATCACGTCGCAGCCGAAGGCCGCCGCCCGGTCCCACAGACAGGTGAATTTCATGTGCCGGTTGCACTCGATGCAGGGGTTGGGGGTCTGACCGGCCTCGTAGGCGCGGACGAACTGCCCCACCACGTCCCGGTCAAAGTCCGCCTGCATGTTCAGCACATAAAAGGGCATGCCCTGACGGACCGCCGCGCTGCGGGCGTCGGCGGCGTCGTCGGCGGAGCAGCAGGTCCGCTCCCCCGCGCTCTCCCCCTGCCACAGGCGCATCATCACGCCCACGCAGTCATACCCGGCCCGGCGCATCAGCAGCGCGGCCACGCTGGAGTCCACGCCGCCGGACATGGCGATCAGCGCCCGGGGCACGGCGTCACTCTCCGTCGTGGTCGTGCTCGTGGGCCTTGGCGCAGTCGTCACAGCCGAATATGGCCGGGTCGTAGGCGATGCCGTTCTTCTCGTAGTAATCCTTCACCGCCGCCCGCACCGCCTCCTCGGCCAGCACGGAGCAGTGCAGCTTATGGGCGGGCAGGCCGTCCAGGGCCTGGGCCACCGCCTTGTTGGACAGCTCCAGCGCCTCGGCGATGGGCTTGCCCTTGATCATCTCCGTGGCCATGGAGGAGCTGGCGATGGCGCTGCCGCAGCCGAAGGTCTTGAACTTCACGTCGGTGATGATGCCGTCCTTCACCTTGATATACA
>CANPXW010000043.1 GCA_947587025.1 uncultured Oscillospiraceae bacterium | reverse complement strand
GACACGGAATAAAGAGTACGTAGGCACAAATCCCACAAGTTACCCTATTCTAGCACTTTCCCACACATCTGGCAAGAGGGAAAAGCCCCCTGTTTCCAAATTATTTGACCTGTTTGTGCCTCAAAGGGCAATACAATAAGACCGTTGAAAAAGTGGTCTTCAACGGCCTGGATAACTGCGTCCTGATTTCCTAACAGCCGCCCTGTATGTCCGCATGTAGGGCGGCTGTCTCTGTCATGCGCTTAAGATCGCCGCGCAGAGAACGCACGCACTCTTTATTCCGTGTCTTGCTAAAAGTCTCGGAACGTGTTATAATTATGTGCATCTCAGAACGAGTCGCTACGCAATCTTTATTCCGTGTCTTTCACTAGCTGACCAATCCTAATTGGTTCAACATGCGGGCATGTTCTTCGCCAGTGGTGATGAGGTAGATCCGCGTCGTCTCGATGGATGAGTGACCAAGCACGTCCGCCAACTTTACAATGTCATGGCAGGATCGATAGAACACGGTGGCGAACAGATGCCGGAGGTTGTGAGGGAATACCTTGCTGGGGTTCACCCCCGCCGCAGCGCATACGGATTTCATCTCCGACCATATCTGATGACGACCTAAGCTCTTACCGCTTCTGGTGAGGAATATCTCACCAGAGGCGATTTTCTTTTTTCTGGCATACTTCAGCAGCTTTCGGCAGAGCTTCCCCGGCAGCATGATGGTGCGGATTTTTCCCTTCAAGCGGATCTCCGCTTTCTCGCGCTGGACCGCCTCCACGGTGATAAACCGCAGTTCTGACACTCGGATGCCTGTGGCACATATCGTCTCCATGATCAGCGCCAGCCGGGTCTTCCCAAGGGAATATGCCGTGTCTACCAACTGGTCGTATTCTTCCTTGGTCAGATCCCGGCCAGGGTCCCTGAACGCTCTGCGCTGGAGCCGCAGCATCTTCACGATGCAGTCATGCCAGCCATAGTGCTTGAAGAAAACATTCACTGCAGTCAGCATCCCGTTTACCGTAGCCGGAGCATAGTTCCGTTCAAGGATATGCTCCTTCCATGCTACCACCAGTTCCTTGGTTACTTCCCGTCCGCCCATCCAGAGCATGAGATCCTCAATGGTCCGCTTATACTTTGAAACCGTCGCACTTGCGTGTTCCGCCTCTTTCATATACAGGCAGAAGTCTGTCAGTTGTTTTTCCTTGATGATTCGCATGAATAATACCCCCGTTCAGTGTAATGATGATATTTTACCCAGCCCGAGAGCACATTCCCACTCTTGCTCCAAATACCAAATAAGGCCAAACGCCTATGCCATGTCCATAACGCCCCCATCCTGTTCCGAGCGGCAGCCGCTCAGGTAATAGAAGCATAGTAAATAAATTACGCACTGTTATCAATACGATTACTACACAAAGTCCAGCCCATGGTTTTGGGTAGTATAGCAAAGGCCGCCAGGGGAGTAAGATTACTCCATCCTGGCGGCCTTCCCTAGTTATTAGAATATGTAACCGCAACGATAACAAGTGTCCAACTTCCAGGGTGCATAGCATTTCACCCAGAACAATTGTCATGTCCAGACTTTGGGTTCCGAACATTTTACAGTGTCCAGAGATTGGGTTCTGAACGATAAGAAGTGTCCAGTTTCTGGGGTACATTTTGCATGATTACACGGTAGCTCTCATGATTACACGATAGGTGGCCACAGTTACACGATAGCCCCCATGATTACACGATAGATGGCCACAGTTACACGATTCCCCCCATGATTACACGATAGCGCCCCTCCGCATCAATCCCACCAAAGGGAAAACACTACAAAGAAGATTGACCGGCTGGAGTTATTCTCCCAGCCGGCCATAAGCAAAAAGCCTGAAAAGCCCAGAAATACCGGGCTTTTCAGGCTTTTTCAGATAAATGAAAAGAAACGGCGATTGTATCCTAATCACCGTTTCTATTTGGTGCCGGTGGCGGGGCTCGAACCCGCACGTCCGTAATGGACAGCGGATTTTAAGTCCGCTGTGTCTGCCATTCCACCACACCGGCGCGTGAGGACAGTTTACCCCATCAGGACGGATAAGTCAACGAGAACCCGCCCTTGCGGCGGGGCAAAAAATGCGTTACAATAGCGGCTATGAGAACATACGACGCGGGACAATGCGATATAGTGGTCATCGGCGCGGGCCACGCGGGCATCGAGGCCGCCCTGGCGGCGGCGCGGCTGGGGGCGGAGACGGTGTGCTTCACCGTGAGCCTGGACGCGGTGGGCAACATGCCCTGCAATCCGGCCATCGGCGGCACGGGCAAGGGCCACCTGGTCCGGGAACTGGACGCTCTGGGCGGCGAGATGGGCCGGGCGGCGGACAAGGCCTGCATCCAGTACCGCATGCTGAACCTGGGCAAGGGCCCCGCCGTCCACTCCCTCCGGGCCCAGGCGGACCGGCGGCGCTACCAGGCCGTCATGAAGCAGACCCTGGAGCGGCAGGAGCATCTGCACCTGCGCCAGGGCGAGGTCATATCCATCGGCGTCGAGGACGGCCGCGTGGCCTCCGTGACCACGGACAAGGGCGCGGTCTTCTCCGTCAAAGCCGTGATCGTGGCCACCGGCACCTACCTGGGCGGCCGGACCATCACCGGCGAGGCGGTGCGCGACTCCGGACCGGACGGGCTGGCGGCAGCGCTGCCGCTGACCGACTGTCTGCGCTCCCTGGGCCTTACCCTGCGCCGGTTCAAGACCGGCACCCCGCCCCGCATCAACGCCCGCACGGTGGACTTCTCCAAGATGCAGCTGCAGCCCGGCGACACAGACCCCCAGCCCTTCTCCTTCTCCACCAAGACCGTGCCCGAGAACCGGGCGGTGTGCTGGCTGACCTATACCACCGAAGAGACCCACCGCATCATCCGGGAGAATCTGGACCGCAGCCCCCTCTACGACGGGGTCATCCAGGGGGTGGGCCCCCGGTACTGCCCCAGCATCGAGACGAAGATCGTCACCTTCCCGGACAAGCCCCGGCACCAGCTGTTCATCGAGCCCATGGGCCTGAACACGGAGGAGCTGTACATCCAGGGACTGTCCAGCTCCCTGCCGGAGGACGTGCAGGTGGCCATGGTCCGGTCCATCCCCGGCCTGGAGCATGCCGAGATCACCCGGCCGGCCTACGCCATCGAGTACGACTGCGTGGACCCCACGGAGCTTTACGCCACCCTGGAGAGCAAAAAAATATCCGGCCTCTATGGGGCCGGCCAGTTCAACGGCTCCTCCGGCTACGAGGAGGCCGCCGTCCAGGGCTGGGTGGCAGGTGTGAACGCCGCCCGGAAGGCGCAGGGAAAGGAGCCGGTCATCCTCCGCCGGGACCAGGGCTACATCGGCACGCTCATCGACGATCTGGTCACCAAGGGCACCAACGAGCCCTACCGGATGATGACCAGCCGTAGCGAATACCGGCTGCTGCACCGGCAGGATAACGCCGACATACGACTTGCATACATTGGATACGAGATCGGTCTGGTCAGCCGGGAGCGGTACCAGGCGGTTTTGGATAAATATGCATCAGTGGACGCGGAGATCGCGCGGCTGAAAAAAGGGAAGCTCTATCAACTCTTGAAAAGGCCGGAAAACACCTATGATTCGCTGGCCGATCAGGACGCGGGCCGGCCGGCGCTCCCCCGCGCCGTGATCGAGGAAGTGGAAATATCCATAAAATATGAGGGATATATCCAGCGGCAGCTCCGGGATGTGGAGGCCTTCTCCCACATGGAGCAAAAACGAATACCGATGAATATCGACTACGATACCGTGCCCGGTCTGCGCACGGAGGCGCGGCAGAAGCTGACCGCCATCCGGCCTGCCAGCTTCGGCCAAGCCAGCCGCATTTCCGGCGTCTCCCCCGCCGACCTCACCGCCCTGATGATCTGGGTGGAACGGGACAAATGAAAAGCGCCGCCCGCGGGCGGCGCTTTTCATTGTGTTTGATTTTATTCTGCTTCAAACAGCGGGCGGATATATGCGTCCGTGGGGCCATCCGTTATTCCATCGACATAGGCGCTGAGGGCGATCATCACGCCCTCCCAGACCATGCACCATCTCTCATAACTCTCCCCGTTGTCCGCCGCCCAGCGGTTGATCGCGTGGCCCAGGACCATGGCGCGCTGCTGGAACAGCGCATCGTCGCCGGTGCAGTACTGCGCAAGCTCTTCGATGCACCGATCCATGGATCCGTCTGTCATCAGGTTTTTCCCGATATCTTCGCCCAGCATCTCAGTAATGTCAGAGGTCTCGTCAGAACGTATCCTTATATCAACAAAATCAGTCATATAGGTCCAGTCGTACAGCCCCATCAAATTGGAATCATAGGCCTCGTCCGCCGTCCATTCCTCCTGAATTTGGGCGGCGATGGCCGCTTTCAATGCTGCAAATTCCTCTGCGGTGAGCCCGTAGTAGTTCAGCACATCTTCCGAGACCGCGCCCTCGGACGCGCCCTCCGCCACGCTTTCGGCCCCGTCTCCCACCAGCGCGCTGGTCACATGGCCGCCGCCCTTAAAGTTGATGACCGCCGCGCCCGGCTCAAAGGTCACCGGCTGCTGTTTGCTGTTTTCGTCGACCAGCCGGACTTCTTCGGCTTTGGACAGCGCCTGCTCCGCGCCGGTGTAGAACTGTGCCACAGAGCCCAAACCTATGACGGTATAGTTCACCGTCGCGGCCTCGTCCAGCTGGCAGACGTAAAGTCCCTCGCCTATCACGCCGTCCACCGCGTCCAGGGGGTGGGCCAGCTCCATTTTTACGCTGCACTCCGAGGCGTTCTCCACATGGAGGGTGTACTCCCCGGCAGGCAGCTCCACGAGAGCCGTTTTCTCGATCTCATACATCCCCAGGCCGGAGGGGTCCTCTGCCTGCAGCTGGTCCAGAAACGCGAGGGCGTCCCCGTCCACAGCGAGGGACAGCGCCTCGGACCCATCGGTGTCCACCGTCACCAGATACGGCCCCTCCTGCTCCACATTGGCGGTCATATCGCAGGAGGAGGGCTGGTCGGCGCGGAAAACCACGACATCCTTTCCGTCCTCCTCCCGCGTATACCGGAAGTGGGCGGTGACCTGCTCCGCCGGCTCGGGGATGTTGGCGGGCAGGAGACTGGTATCCACATAGACCAGCTGGAGCCCCAGCTGTGTGACGTTTTCCCCGGTGACGGCGTAGTCCCCGGCGGTCAGTTCCACGGGCCAGTAGCCGCCGCTCCACAAATCCTGCGGCTCCTGCTCCGCCAGGAAAGTGAGGGCCTCGTTCTCCGAGGAGAGGCTGAAGTTCTCCTCGTCCCCGGCCGGGCCCAAGGGCATGGTGATGACCACGTATGTGCCGTCCTGGGGCACCGTGGCGGTCATGGTCACGGTGGTGGGCTCATCTGTGTAAAAGTAGTCCTCCCCGCTTTCCGTCAAAAACGGGATATAGCCTTCTTCCCCGTCCGACGCGAAGGCCCCGGTCACCAGGGACAGGACCATGCACAGGGCCAGGAGCACCGCTACGATTCGTCTTTTCATGTTTGCTTTCCTTTCTTGATCTAAATTTACAGCCACCGTCAGAAAGGAAACGCATCTATCCCGGCGGTGTCATGCTGCGCTGTCTCAACGGTACTTGCCCGCGGGAACAGGCTTTTGCCCTGCCCCGCGAGTTTTCCCGCCGAAACAACAAAGGCGGCGCAGGGCAAAACCCCACACCGCGTGCAACACAACACAAAAGCCGTTCAACCCGCCCTTGTAAAAACACAGGGGAACAGGTATAATGGGCCTTGGGCGCATTATTGCTGTGTAGGAGCCCGAACTCCTGCATAGGGGCTTGGGGTGTCGCTACCACTCCAAGTCCCGCCTTTGTTATTCCGATATTGCTATTATAGCGCGTTGCTCTTTTGAGTGCAAGTGTTTTTCCGGCGGCCCGCCGGCGCGCGATCAACAAGCAAAAAGGTCATTTCGGCGCTGAGCCGAAATGACCTTTTTCCCATGTGCCGCTCTGCGCGGCGCTTTTTATTTTGTGATCTGCTCGTATACCGCTTCCACGTCCCCGCCGCCGAGAAGGTACAGGGTCCCGTCGGCCATGGTCACGCGCAGCCAGGGCCCCTGCCGGGGGTCCAGGCACAGGGTGGCGCTGCCCCACTCGGTCTGGAACTTTCCCTGCAAAAGGCTGTCCAGGCCCACGCCCATGGTCCGGGCCGTGATGGCCGGCAGGGCCTCCAAAAGCTCCGCTTCGTCGATCTCGTCCAGGGGCAGCTCGTACCGGCTGCCGGCGCTGGACGCCACCAGCGCGCCGTCCTCGATCTTCAACGGCTGGGGCCCGGCGGCCATGCCGTCCAGCCACACCCCCATCACCGGCAGGACCACGAACAGCAGTGCCAGGGCGAAGACCATGAACGCCTTGCCCCCGGGCCGGGCCAGGTTCACGGTGGAGTTGATGCCGGTGCGGGCGTTGATGATGACCCGGCTGTCGTTGGGGTCATAGTACAGCTGGCCCCAGAGCCATTTGTCATCCTCGTCCACATAAAAGCCCTCGCCGCTGCCGGCGGTGAGCTTTTCCTGCACCCGCCGGACCCGGAACTCCAGGGCTACAGCCACGGCGCACACGCCTATCGCCAGGGCCGCAGTGAGCCAGGGTATGCCCCGGCTGCCAGGGAAGAGCGATGTGCTCAGCCATATGCCAACGCTGACGGCCGCCATGGTCCAGGCGCACAGCACCCACACCCTATCCCAGGCCCGGCGGCGGACCCGGGTCAGCGCCTGGGTCACCGCATCGTTCTCGTCCACCGTCTCCGACCGGTTCCGGTACAGGTACTTCGCCCCCGCCCAGCAGCCCAGGGCCAGCGCGGCGTCCAGCAGATAGATGGACCACATCTCCCGGCCCAGCGCCGCCGGCATGGCGGCCACAGCGGCCGCTGCGGCGAACCACCGGCCGCCGGGCTGTTTTTCCGGCTCCGCCGCGATGGTCACGCTTGCGGCGCGGACAGCGGGCACCGTCCAGCCTCTGGCCCTCTTCACCGCCTTCAGCTTCCCGTTCCAGCGGGCATAGCAGACGAACTGGGTCACCACCAGCAGGTCTATCCACAGGAAATACGCCAGAAAATCCAGCCCCGGCCAGGCCAGCGCGGCACACAGGATGGCCAGCGCCGTCATGGCCAGGCCCAGGAAGATCTGCTCCCGCTTATAGCCACGCAGCAGCCTCAGCACCTCCGCATCCTCTCTTCCCTCCCTGGGGAAGGTAACGCCCACGGCGATATTTTTCTTGAACTTGGCCTCGTTGACGCCCACGGCACATAACAGCACGGCGACCAGAAAGCCCATTCCCCACATGATCAGCGTCGTCATTGCATCCCCTCCTCATAGAGCTTCCGGCACAGGTCCACCGCCTCCTCCGCGCTCAGCCCCGCCAGGCGCAGCTCGCCCATCCGCAGGCGCAGGTCCTCCACCGTCTCCGGGCTGGGGCCGGCCTGCTCCCTGGCCGGGGCCACCACCGTGCCGGAGCGCCGGTCGGTGACCAGATACCCCTCCTGGCGCAGCAGCTGATAGGCCCGGTTGGCGGTCATCATATTGATGCCGCACTCCTCCGCCAGGGCCCGAATGGTGGGCAGCCGCTCCCCCGGCCGCAACTGGCCCTGGGCGATTCCCAGCACGATCTGGTTGCGTATCTGCATGTAAATGGGCACTTCCGACCCAAAGTCCAGCTTCAGCAGCACAGCGACACCTCTCTTGCATTATTTGCATTGATGATTATAATGCAAAGAATGCAATATGTCAACAAAAATTTTTGGGAAATCTCTTGCAAGTTATACAGATGCCGCCTATAATATAACTGTGGCTGACGCCAAAACGGGGAGTTACAGCGGAAGACACGGCAAAGCGGGGCGGCGTCCCGCGTTTTGGCCGTGCCCTCCGGTACGGCCTTATTCAATATAAAGAGGAGAATGCAGCTATGATGGTCACGCGCGTTGCCGTACTCGGCATCATTGTGGAAAATCTGGACAGCACTGAGAAACTCAATGCCATCCTGCACCGCTATTCCGGCTACATTCTCGGCCGGATGGGCATCCCCTACCGGGAGCGGGACATCAACATCATTTCCATCGCTGTGGACGCGCCCCAGGACGTGACCAACACCATGGCCGGGGAGATCGGCGCGCTGGACGGCGTCAACGTCAAAACAGCCTATTCCCACGTCATATCCAGGTCTTAGCGCCGGCCCGACAGATATACCGCGTCTCTGGTATCCTCTGTCCCCGGCATGACCTTATTCTTCGTAGGAGTGATACCAAAATGAAACGCGTGATCTCCGTCCTGCTGGCCCTGGCCCTGTGCCTGGGCCTGGGTGTGCTGACCCTGGCCGGAACGACCCGGCCTGTCAGCGTGATGGTGCTCAACGGCACCACCGGCTTCGGCATGGCCAAGCTCATGGCCGACGAGGCCGACGGCAATCCCTTTACCTTTTCCGTGGAGACGGACGCCAGCGCCGTGACCGCCGCGCTGATCAGCGGCGACTGCGACATCGCCGCCCTGCCCACCAACGCCGCCGCTACCGTCTACAACAAGACGGAGGGCGGCGTGCGCCTTTTGGCCCTGAACACCCTGGGAGTGCTGTACCTGGTGACCAACAGCGAGACCGTCACGGTAGAGAGCCTGGAGGACCTGGCGGGCATGACCGTGTACGTCCCCGCCCAGAACCCCTCGTTCCTGTTCCGGGCCCTGGTGGACAAGGCCGGCGTGGAGGACGTGACGGTGGACAACACCTACGCCCAGCCCGCCGATCTGCGCACCGCCCTTGCCGCCGGCGAGGTGGACGCGGCCGTGCTGCCCGAGCCCATGGTCACCATCGCCTGCGCCGCCAACGACAAGCTCACCGTGGCCCTGGACCTGACGGAACAGTGGGACGCGGTGTTCCCTCCGGACAGCCTGGTGCTGGGGTGCGTGGTGGCCCGGACGGAGTTCGTGGACGAGCAGCCGGAGCTGGTGGAGACCTTCCTGGAGCAGTACGGCGCCTCCATCCAGTACCTGACGGATGAGCCCGCCGAGGCGGCCGCGCTCATCGAGCAGACCGGCGTGTTCACCAACGCGGCCGTGGCCGAGAAGGCCATACCCCGCTGCAACGTGTGCTTCATCACCGGCGAGCAGATGCGCCGGGACATGGAGCAGTATCTGACCATCCTGTTCCAGGAGGCCCCGGAGTCCATCGGCGGAAAGCTCCCGGAGGAGGATTTCTACTACGCAGGTTGACATAATCATGAACAGCTGGAAGACCATATTGAAGCGGATGCTCATCCTGGCCTTCTGGCTGGGGGTATGGGCGCTGCTGGCGCGCCTGGCGGACCGGGAGCTGCTGCTGCCGGGGCCCGGGCGGGTGCTGCGGCGCCTGCTTGCGCTCATGGGCACGGCCGGCTTCTGGCAGATCACCGGGGTGAGCCTGGCGCGCATCCTGTGCGGGGCGCTGGCGGCCATATTCGCCGGGGTGCTGCTGGCGGCCGCCACCAGCCGGTCCCGGTTCCTGGACGCGGTGCTCTCCCCGCTGCTGACCGCCGTCAAGTCTGTGCCGGTGGCCAGCTTCATCCTGCTGGCGCTGATCTGGATAGGCCGGGACATCCTGCCCAGCGTGATCGTGTTTTTGATGGTGCTGCCGCTGGTGTGGTCCAACGTGGCCGCCGGCATCGCCCAGACCGACCGGCAGCTGCTGGAGCTGGCCCGGCTGTATCGTTTTCCCCCCTGGCGCACGGTCCGGCGGGTGTACGTGCCGGAGGTGGCCCCCTACTTTCTGGCGGCCTGCTATACCAGCTTCGGCGTGGCCTGGAAGTCCGGCGTGGCGGCGGAGGTGCTGACGGTGCCGGTCCGGTCCATCGGGCGGATGCTCTTTGAAGCCAAGCTCTATCTGGAGACGGTGGATCTGTTCGCCTGGACGGCGGTGGTGGTGCTGTGCTCGCTGGCCATCGAGAAGCTGCTGGACACCCTCACCCGGCGGATAGGCCGGCGGTATTTCGAAGGAGGGCGGACGCTGTGATACGCTTCGAGGACGTGAGCCTCTCCTATGGGGAGCGCGCCGTGCTGCGGCATGTGCGCCTGCGTGTGCCCCCCGGCGGCCGCGCGGCGCTGATGGGCCCCTCCGGCTGCGGGAAGACCTCCCTGCTGCACCTAGCGGCGGGGCTGACGCGGCCCACAGCCGGCGCGGTGGTGTCCAACGCCCGGCGGCCGGCCTATGCCTTCCAGGAGCCCCGGCTGCTGCCTCGGCTGACGGCGGCCCAGAACGTGAACGCGGTGCTGTCCGACAGCCCGGAGACCATGGCCCAGGCCCTGCGGTGGCTGGACGCGGTGGGGCTGGCGGACGCAGCGGACAAGCTGCCCCGCGAGCTGTCCGGAGGCATGGCTCAGCGGGTGAATCTGGCCCGGGCCCTGGCCTACGACGGCGATATGCTGCTGCTGGACGAGCCGCTCAGGGAGCTGGACGGGGACCGCAAGCAGGCCGTGCTCTCCCTGCTGGCGGAGCATACACAGGGGCGCACCCTGCTGGTCACCACCCACGACCCCGACGTGGCACACACGCTGGCCGACGCCGTATACATCTGGCACGACGGCGCCTTCCTCCCGGTGTGAGGCAAAAAGGCAGGCCCTTCAAATTGTCAAAGGATGGATGGATGGGAGCGAAGGCCGGTCAGGCCGAGCCGCGCGGCGGGCCGCGCGTGAAGTCAAAAGCCGCAATACTTCAGGCTTTTGACTTCCTGCCGGCGGGATTCACTTCCGCCGAGCAGTTTATATCCCTAAGCTGTCAAAAACTCGTTTTTGACAGCTTAAGAGCCTGCGGCAGCCGCCACAGGCTCTTACTTTTCTGATGACATCATACTGCTTCTTTCTTGGGCTGGTCCTTCGTCAGGGCCTCCATCAGCTCGTCCGGCTGTACCACGATGGGGTCCGGCAGCGGCTCGCCGTGATGGGCGCATACCGCAGCCACGTAGCCGTTGTCCAAAGAGTACTCCCCGAACTGCCAGCCCTCCGCGCCGTGGATGACGTCCTCCTGGTCCAGGCTCAGGAGCTGATCCTGGCTCACAGCCTTGACCCACGCTTCCTTCCGCGCCCATATCTGGAAGAACGCGCTCTGCTGCTGGTCATGGGGCTGCTCCGCCAGCCAGTCCCGCTCCCGGAAGTGGAACCGCCGGGCCACGGACATATGGACAGGCTTGATCTTCTGCACATCCACGCCCACCTGCTGGTCGCTGATGGCGCACATGGCGTAATCCCCCGAGTGGGAGATGCTGAAATGCAGGTCGTCGCGCTGGGCAAACACCGGCTTGCCCGCCTGCAGGAATCGGATGGGCTCCTCAGGATGGACGCCGTGGCGCTCCATCACATAACGCCACAGAAGGCCCGCGCCCAGACTGGCCTCCCGTGCGGGGGCGTAGCGCAGGCGCTCCAGCCGCCTGCGGCGCCAACGGGGCAGCAGAGCGGCTCTCTCCTCCGGGAGAGCGTCTGCGCACTTGAGAATGAATACCTCTGTCATAACTGTCACCGTTCCGGCGTGTAAGGATATGATGGCCGCTACGCCGCAGCGGTCCGGTCTCCGCCCCCGTCAGCAGCACCGGCAGGCAGGATACCCGATGCGGCGGCGCTGCCCCCTGTGGGGCGGGGATCACACGCCAAAGCCCCCGCGCCGCATGGGAGCGCCGTTCCAGATCTGGGTAAAGCGCTCGCTCCCCGCCGCCGCCGGGGCTTGCTTGTCTTTCGTTCACAGACAGGCTATGCACTGTGTCTGCATAGTTATTCTATACCAAATCCCAGAAAATTACAATCCCTTTTTCTGTCAGATACGGGCGTAAATACTACCGAATTTATTGCGCCAAATTGAATCATTTTGACGAAAAAACCATAAACATATACAAAAAGCCCCGGACTGTTTGTCCGAGGCGTAGACTTGTGTGTTTTTCTCCCTTTCGTCACATTTCCTTGTCCCGGATGTAGATGATCTTGGAGCCGGGGTCGGATTTGTCCTTCTGCCGGTCCTCCACCTCGAAGCGGTCGATGGCCCGAACCATGTTGGAAAGCTTGGAGTAGCCGTAGCTGCGGCTGTCGAAATCCGGCCGCTTTTTCTGGATGAGGTTGCCCACGGCGGACAGGGGCACGTAGTCGTCGTCCCCCTCGCCGGACAGGTCCAGGATGGAGTCAGCGATGAGCCAGACGATGCTGTCGGGTATCTGCCGGGGCCCGGCCACGGCGGGCTTCTGCTCCGGCTCCGGCTTTTTGGCCGCGTCCGCCTCCGGCTCCGGTCTCTTGGCGGACTCGGTCTTTTTGGCGGTCTCGGTCTTCTTGGCCGGCTCCGCCTTCTTGGCCTTGTTCTTCTGGTCGGCCTTGACCGTCTTCTCCGAGCGGGCCCGGATGACCTCGATGTAGATGAACTTGCTGCAGGCGGCGATCAGGGGGCTGGGGGTCTTCTGCTCGCCGATGCCGATGACGAACTGGCCCGCCTCCCGCAGCCGCCGGGCCAGGCCGGTGAAGTCGCTGTCCGAGCTGACCAGCACGAAGCCGTCCGTGTTGCCGGAGTAGAGGATGTCCATGGCGTCGATGATCATGGCCGAGTCGGTGGAGTTCTTGCCCTTGGTGTAGGCAAACTGCTGCATGGGGGTGACGGAGTTGTCCAGCAGCGCCTGCTTCCAGCCGGCCAGATTCCGGGTAGACCAGTCGCCGTACGCCCGCTTCAGGTTGGGGGTGCCGTAGATGGCCACCTCCTCCATGATGCCCTGCAGGCAGTCCCGGGGGGCGTTGTCCGCGTCGATGAGCACCGCCAGGCGCAGGTTTTTGTCGTTGTCGGTCATGGGCATGGCGCATCCCTTCCTTTCTGAAACGTAGTATACAGGAACCCGCACCGTTTTGCAAGTGACGAACAAATTGTAAACAAAACACCCTGCACACAGAAAAAACTTGAAACGCTCCGGGGCTTGTACTATAATATATAGGCTTTGAATCTTTTCGCAAGAGGTGGGTTACACATGAGTGCATCCAAGGACAAGCTCCAGCGCAAGCAGCAGATCGAGGCCGGTACCGACAAGCGTACCATCGCCCAGGCCAAGGAAAAGGCCCAGCGCCGCAAGAGCGCCATCACCTATTCCGTGGTGGCGGTGCTGCTGGTGGTCTTCTTCGCCTTCATCTTCATCTACAACTCCTCCCTGCCCGTGCGGAACACCACCGCCGTCACCATCAACGGCGTGGATTACAGCGTGGCCCAGCTGAACTACTACTACGCCAGCAGCTACCTGAACTTCCGCTCCAACTACGGCGACTATATCAGCTACTTCTTCGACCCCAACGCCAGTCTGGCCGACCAGCAGTACTCCGAGGACATGTCCTGGCGTGACTACTTCCTGGACAGCGCCGTGCAGGATATGGCCCAGATCCAGATGCTCAACGACGAGGCCGAGGCCGCCGGCTTCACCCTCAGCGAGGAGCAGCAGGCCGAACTGGACGAGCAGCTCGCCGCCCTGGACACCGCCTGGGAGAGCCTGGGCTACACCAATCTGCAGCAGTACCTGAACATGAACTACGGCAAGGGTGTGGACGAGGCCATGGTCAAGCAGGAGACCACCCGCGTCTTCACCGCCAGCGCCTATTCCCAGAGCGTCTATGACGGCTTTGAGTACAGCGCGGACGAGCTGGCCGACTATTACGCCGAGCACGCCGACGAGCTGGACGTGATCGACTACGCCTACTATACCGTCACCAAGCCCGTCGAGACGGAGGAGCCCGCCGAGGACGCCGAAGCGGCTGAGGAGACTGAGGAGGACGCCGACGCCGAGGAGGCAGAGGACGCCGAGGCCACCGAGGAGCCCGAGGCCACCGAGGAGCCCGAGGCCACCGAGGAGCCCGAAGAGCCCGCGCTGGACGTGCAGGCTGCGGCCGAGGCGCTGGACGGCACCGACGAGGAGGCCTTTGCCGAGTACCTGGCCGAGAACGTGGGCGAGGACGCCGAGCCCATCAGCACGACCCTGCCCGGCAGCAGTCTTTCCAGCAGCTACAGCGACTGGCTGCTGGACGACGCCCGCCAGCCCGGCGACGCCACCGCCATCGAGACGGACAGCGCCGACTATGTGGTGATGTTCCTGGGCCGCGACACCAACGACTACCCCACGGTGAGCTTCCGGCACATCCTGGCCATGGCCGAGGACGGCGACGGCGACGGGGAGCTGTCCGACGAGGAGAAGCAGGCGGCCGAGGACGAGGCCAACGAGCTGTACGAGCAGTGGCAGGACGGCGACGCCACCGAGGACAGCTTCGCCGATCTGGCCAATACCAGCTCCGACGACACCGGCTCCAACACCAACGGCGGCCTTTATGAGGACGTGTACAAGGGCGTCATGGTGGACCCCATCAATGACTGGCTGTTCGCCAAGGGCCGCAAGTCCGGCGATACCGAGGTGGTCAGCTACGACGGATCCAACTACACCGGCACCCACGTACTGTACTTCGTGGGCCAGGGCGAGATGACCTACGCCGACGTCCAGGCCGACAACGCCCTGCGCAGCGACGCATACAACAGCTGGCTGGAGGAGCACATGGCTGATTATGAGCCCGTCACCTCCCACCTTTCCATGGCCGGCAAGATCCACTGATACTTCCCCAAAGGACAGGCGTGCCCTTTTGGGGCCCCATTCAAGATGTTGCGCCCGGACGCGATATGCGTCCGGGCGCTGTCTTATCCTTCCTTGTTCCCGCCTTCGCTCTTGGGCCGGCGGTTGTGGGGCCGGCGGCGGCTGTAGTAGTTCTTGCTGCGGGCCTTCTGGCTCTGCTCCTGGGGGGTGGGGGCGTCGCCCTTGGGATGGGGCGGCTGCTGGTCGCGGGGCCTTTTCTGCTGTCTCGGCTTCTGGGCAGACGGCTGGCCCTCCTGGGGCTGGGCCTCCTTTTTCTGCCGGTCGCCACGGCGGCGGTTCCTGTTCCGGGACCGGCCGCCGCCCTCCCCGGACGGGACCGGCTGCTCCACCGGGCGCACAGGGACCGGCGTCTCGCTGGGGCTGGTGATGAGCCGCTCCGGCATCTGCCAGGGGTCCGGCTCCGGCTCGGGGGCCTTTTTGGGCTTGAGCACCAGGATGTGGGGCGGCTGGCTGCCGTCGCGGGGCCGGCCGCCGGGGATGGCCGCCACCTCGTCCACGTCGTACTGGCGGAAGGCGTCGTCCCCCTCCCCGTCCAGACGCACCCGCACCGTCTGGCGCAGGATGTTCACCTGGGTCACGTTGCCGTAGCCGTCCGGCGTCTCCACGAAGGCGCCGTTTTTCGGCACGTTCTTCACCAGCTCCTCATAGGCCGGCTGCTCGTACCGCAGGCAGCACATCAGCCGCCCGCAGCTGCCGGAGATCTTGGCCGGATTCAGGCTCAGGTTCTGCACCTTGGCCATCTTGGTGGACACGGGCTTGAACTCGTCCATGAAGCTGCCGCAGCAGAAGGGCCGGCCGCATATGCCCAGCCCGCCCAGCATCCGGGCCTCGTCCCGGACGCCGATCTGGCGCAGCTCGATGCGGGTGCGGAACACGCCCGCCAGGTCCTTCACCAGCTCCCGGAAGTCCACCCGGCCGTCGCTGGAGAAGAAGAAAATGATCTTGTTCCCCTCAAAGGAGCACTCCACGTCCACCAGCTTCATGTCCAGGCCGTGGGCCTCGATCTTCTGCCGGCCGATGACATAGGCCTCCCGCTCCCGCTTGCGGCACAGCTCGGCGATGCGCTTATCGTCGTCGGTGGCCAGCCGTGCCACCTGGCGCAGAGGCGGGACCACCTGGCCCTCCTCCACCTGATGCACGCCGTGGACCACCGTGCCGATCTCCAGGCCCTTGGCGGTCTCCACCACCACTTGGTCGCCGGTCTTCAGCGCAAGCTCCGCCGGGTCAAAGAAGTACGCCTTGCCCCGGTTCCTGAATTTGACGCTCACAACATCCTGCATATCTTCATTACCTCAATGTCTCCGCCGCCAGCATGCCGAAGATCTGCTTCGGCTGCACGTTGTGCCGCAGATAGTCCTCCGTTTTGTCCATCAGCGCCGCCAGCGCCAGCAGCTGCCGCTCCGTCAGGCCGAAACCGTCCAGCCGTCCGGCCAGCGCCGCGCATACCGCGTCCTTCACCTCGCCGGCAAAGGCCTCCGTCTGCTCCCGGCTCAGTCCCGCCCGGCTCATGCAGCACAGGGCGATCTGGGCCCTGTCCCCGGAGGCGGCCGCCTCCAGATAGGCCCTGGCAAGCTCGCTCATGCCCTCGGTCCGCGTCGTCCGCCGGGCCGGGTCCGTCCCCCGGACGCACCGGGACCGCACCGTGGGCAGCAGTCCGTCCGCCGCAGCGGCGCACAGGATGAAACAGGCGTGGCCGGGTGGGTCCTCCAGGGCCTTCAAAAGGGCGTTCTGGGCCTGGGGATTCATCCGCTCCGCCTCGTCGATGATGTACACCTTCCGGGCGGCCTCGTTGGGAGCCAGGGCGGCGTCCGCCGTCATAGCGCGTATCTGTCCCACCAGGATCTGGCCCCGGCGCTCCTTCTCCCCCTGCTCCCGGCCGACGCGGGATACGTCGGGGTGCACGCCCCCCAGCACCTTCCGGCAGTCACGGCATACTCCGCAGGGGGCGTCCTCCGCCGGGCACAGCAGCGCCGCAGCCAGCCGCCGGGCGGCCGCATCCCGCTCAGGGCCCTCCGGCCCCACCAGCATGTACGCATGGGACAAACGCTTTTCCGCCATGACGGCCCCCGATCAAGCTCCGTTTCCGGCCGGCGGCTGGGAATTTTTGGGCAATATGCTGTCCCGCTCCGGCCCTATTATAGGCATTATAGCATATTTTCGCGCAGTCTTACAATATCATTTGCAAGTTTCCCAAAAATATGGTAAATTGGTTACACTGAATGATAGAACTTTAACATTGTTATTGATGTCATCTATATATGCTGCGCCGCAAAGGAGGCACACACCCGTGAAACGCACCAATGTATCCAACAACGTGATCCGCCGCCTGCCCCGCTATCTGCGCAAGCTGGACGACCTGGCCAGCAAGGGCGAGGAGCGCATCTCCTCCGACAAGCTGGGTAAGCAGATGGGGCTCACGCCGTCCCAGATCCGGCAGGATTTTTCCTGCTTCGGTGAGTTCGGCCAGCAGGGCTACGGCTACAACGTGGATTCCCTGCGCAAGGAGATCGGCCTTATCCTGGGCACCTACCGGGGCTATTCCGTCATCCTGGTGGGCGCGGGCAATCTGGGCACCGCTCTGGTGCAGAACTTCGACTTCATCATCGAGGGCTACACCTTCCTGGGCGCCTTCGACGTCAAGCCGGAGCTTATCGGCCAGAACATCGACGGCTTCCCCATCTACGACGTGAAGGACCTGGAAGGCTTCGTCCGGGAGCACAAGGTGGACATCGCCATCCTGACCGTGCCCCGCAACGTGACCCAGGAGCTGACCGACACCCTGGCCCGGGCCGGCATCCGCGCCATCTGGAACTTCACCAACACGGAGCTGGAGGTGGGCGAGGACGGCCCGCTGGTGGAGAGCATCCACTTCTCCGACAGCCTGCTGGTGCTGACCTACCACCTGGCCCAGAACGACGACGGAGAGAAGAAATGACCGACCGCACACCGTCCAAGACCGCCGCCGATCAGGGCGGCGGTCTTGATACCATCGCGGCCATCTCCACAGGGCAGGTGCTCTCGGCCATCGGCATCGTGCGCGTCAGCGGCCCCGACGCCCTTGCGGTGACGGACCGGGTGTTCCGGCCCCTGTCCGGCGCGCCCATGAGCGCCCGGCCGGACCGGAAGCTGGTGCTGGGCCGGCTGCTCTCCCCGGAGGGGGCGGTGCTGGACCAGTGCATGGCCACCGTATCCCGTGGGCCCAACAGCTACACCGGCGAGGACACCGCCGAGCTGCAGTGCCACGGCTCGCCGGTGGTGCTGCGGGCCGCGCTGGAGAGCCTGTTCGCCGCCGGAGCCCGGCAGGCCAAGGCCGGGGAGTTCACCCGCCGGGCCTTTCTCAACGGCCGGATGGACCTGACCCAGGCCGAGGCGGTCATCGACCTGATCGACGCCGAGACGGTCCAGATCGCCCAGAACGCTGCCGCCCAGCTGGACGGAGCCATCCGCCGCAGGACCGACGGCATATATGACAGTCTGGCCGCCATCTGCTCCCACTACCACGCGGTGATCGACTATCCCGACGAGGACATCGAGCCCTTCCAGCTGCAAAACTACCGGGCCGTCCTGGACCGGGCCGCCCAGGCGCTGGAGCGGCTGCTGGCCACCTTCAAGCGGGGGGACCTTTTGAAAAGCGGCGTGCCCTGCGCCATCCTGGGCCGGCCCAACGTGGGCAAGAGCAGCCTTCTCAACGCCATCCTGGGCTACGACCGGGCCATCGTCACCGACATCCCCGGCACCACACGGGACACCGTGGAGGAGAAGGCGGTGCTGGGCGGGGTACTGCTGCGCATCGCCGACACGGCCGGTCTGCGGGATGCATCCGACGAGGTGGAGCGCCAGGGCGTGGCCCGGGCCAAAGCCGCCGGACAGGCGGCACAGCTCATCCTGGCGGTGCTGGACGGCTCCGTCCCTCTGACGGAGGAGGACCGGGCGGTCATGGACGCGGCCCAGGCCGCGCCCCGCCATATCCTCATCCGCAGCAAGGCGGATCTGCCGGCCGCGTGGACCATGGACGGGGCCATCCCCGTCAGCGCCCATACGGGCGCGGGGCTGGACGCCCTGGAGGCGGCGGTGGGGGACATGTTCCGCCAGACGGACGGCGCGCCCCCCGGCGAGACCCTCACCAACCCCCGCCAGGCGGACGCGGTGGACCGGGCGCTGGACTACATCCGGGCGGCCGGCCAGGCCATGGAAGCCGGCTTTGCCCCCGACGCGGTGCTCACGGAGGTGGAGGGGGCTCTGTCCGCATTGGGGGAGCTGAACGGCCGCACCGTCCGGGAGGACGTGACGAATGGCATATTCGCCCGCTTCTGCGTGGGAAAATGAGAGATGACAAAAAACGGGGACGGAGCATTTTGCTCCGTCCCCTTGCCATATCTCAGGTTCAAAAGACGCTCGCCCGGCGCAGCTCGAAGATGCGCGTCTGGCGTGCCTTCCGGTCGTGGGTGTAATACACCGTCACGGCCAGAGCGCACAGCATCAGCGCCAGGTGCAGGGCACAGCAGGGCTGACCGCCCGCCAGCGGGACCGGCTCCGCGCCGATCTGGACCGTGGAGCTCTCCTCCACCAGCCTGTATCCCCCGTCTCCCTCCGCAGATGCTATCCCCGCCAGGCAGCACACCAGCGCCAGCGCCAACATCAGGGCAACAACGCGTCTCATCGCTCTCTCCTTCCCGCCATACAGGCGACCTTGTTCGTTCGTCTATACTCTAAGGCGGTTTTTTTGAGAAAAACGGCTCAATTTTTTCGAGAACTGTTTCGCCGCTGCCCTTTTCAGTACTGCTCCACGTCCTGCAGCGCGTCGTAGCCCTCCTCGCCGGTGCGGACCTTGACCACGTTCTCCACGTCGTAGACGAATATCTTGCCGTCGCC
>CANPXW010000042.1 GCA_947587025.1 uncultured Oscillospiraceae bacterium | reverse complement strand
GTGCGCAACGCCCAGGCCATCGTGGTCATCGAGCACGGCCAGATCGTGGAGCGGGGCAGCCACGAGGAGCTGCTGGAACAAAAGGGCCGGTATTATATGCTCTATACCGGACAGAGCGAGCTGGATTGATATGGACTTTTTCAAGGAAAACGAAAACGACACCTGGGAGAAGCTGCGGGCCGACTGCGGCCGCTGCATGAACTGCCAGCTGGGCAGGACCCGGCACAATCTGGTGTTCGGCGTAGGGAACGAACAGGCGGACGTGATGTTCGTCGGCGAGGGCCCCGGCGAGCAGGAGGACCTGCAGGGCGAGCCCTTCGTGGGCCCGGCGGGAAAGCTGCTGGACACCATGCTGGAGCTTATAGACCTGGACCGGAGCCAGGTGTACATCGCCAACATCGTCAAGTGCCGACCGCCCCGCAACCGGGACCCGCTGCCAGACGAGCAGTCGGCATGCATCGGCTGGCTCACCCGGCAGATCGCCCTGGTGCAGCCGAAGATACTGGTCTTTCTGGGCCGCATCGCCGCCCAGGTGTTCATCAAGCCCGACTTTCGCATCACCCGGGAGCACGGCCAGTGGTTCGACGTGGACGGCAGGAGGGCCATGGCCATGTACCATCCCTCTGCCCTGCTGCGGGACCCCTCCAAGCGGCCGGAGACCTTCGTGGACCTGAAAACTTTACAGCGGGAGATCAAGGACCTTCATGTTTGAGCTTCACCCGGTCACTCTGGCCGACAAGGCCTGGATAGACCCCATCGTGCTGGCGGAGAACTCCCCCAGCGCCGACTATAATTTTGGAAATATCTTCCTCTGGGACGACACCTACCGTCAGCAGGTAGGCCGTCTGGCCGGACGGATGATCGCCCTGCCCTGTTACGAGCACCACCCCTTCTTCGCCTGGCCCATCGGCAGCGGGGACGCGGCGCCGGTGCTGGACGAGATGCGCGCTTACGCCGCCGGTCAGGGCTTTCCCTTCGTGCTGCGGGGCGTGACGGCGGACCATCTGCCCCTGGTGCGCGCCATCTGGGGCGAGGGGTGCACGGTCACGCCGGAGCGGGACCTGTGGGACTACCTGTACGCTGCGGAGAAGCTGGACACCCTGACGGGCAAGCATCTGCACGGCAAGCGCAACCACATCCACCGCTTCGAGCAGGAGAACCGCTGGCGCTTCGCCCCCCTAGCCCCGGCGGACCTTCCCGCCTGCCGGGACCTGCTGGACGCCTGGATGGCGGAGTGCGGCGAGGACGAGCGGGACGGCATCGACGAGGAATACCGGGCCATCCTCCGGGCCTTCGACTATTACGAGCCCCTGGGCCTGGATGGCGGCGCGCTGTGGGCGAATGGCACGCTGGCGGCCTTCTCCATGGGGGAGATGACCTCCGCAGACACCTTCGACGTCCACTTCGAGAAAGCGTATAGCCACATCAACGGCGCCTACCCCATGATCAACCGGGAATTCGTCCGTTATATCCGCGCTGTCCATCCCCAGGTGCGGTGGATAAACCGGGAGGACGACACGGGCCGGCTCAGCCTGCGCCAGTCCAAGCTCACCTACCATCCTGACCGGATGGTGGAAAAATATAAGGTGGAACTGCCATGAACGACGTGATCATCCGTCCCTGGAAGAGCGAGGACCGGCCTCGGCTCATAGAGCTGTGGCAGCAGGGCTTTGGCGACGAGCGGGACTACATCGAAAAATTCCACGCCCATTTTCTGACGCGGGGCAGCTGCATCATAGCCCTGGCCGGCGGCGAGCCGGTCAGCGCCATGTATGTGCTGCCCGGACCGATGCTGTTCCCGCCGGAGGGCAACTCCCTGTCCACCGCCTACACGTACGCGCTGGCCACCGACCCGGCATACCGTGGCCGGGGCATCGGCACGGCGGTGTATAAGGCATGCGTGGCCGCCGCACTGGAGCACGCGGACGCGGCATGTGTGCTGCCGTCGGAGCCGGGGCTGTATGAGTTTTACAAAAAGGCCTCCCCCTGCCGGCCCATCAGCGCCGTGCGCCAGGCGGTTCTGGAGCGCGGCGAACTGGAGCGCGGCTTTGCCGAGGACGCCCAGCTCATCTCCGCCGGGGAGTACTATCTGCGCCGGAAGGCCCTGCTCCGGGGCCAGCCCTACACCGTCATGCCCGGCGAGTACTACGCCTGGGAGCGCTACCACACCCAGCGCTTCGGCGGCGGGCTCATCTCCGTGGACGGGGACATCGCCGCCGTGGAGATGGACGGGGACACCTGCCGGGTGCTGGAGCTGCTGGCCCCTGAGGGGGACTGGATGGACGTGATGCGCCCGCTGTCGGCCCGTTTCCCCGCCGCGCGGTATGAGATACGCACGCCTCTGTTCCTGCCCGGTCCGGGCACAGAGCGTCCCTTTGTGCTGGCCACTACCCGGCCGGAGGTGACGGACCCCCTCCCGGCCGATCTGTGGTGGGGCTTTGCCTTCGACTGAGCCGCCATGAAGAGCCTTACCGTCGGCATCCTGGCCCACGTGGACGCGGGCAAGACCACCCTGTGCGAGGGGATGCTGTATCTGACCGGAAAGATACGCAAGCTGGGCCGGGTAGACCACCGGGACACCTACCTGGACACCCACGAGCTGGAGCGGGCCCGGGGCATCACCATATTCTCCAAGCAGGCTATATTTCAGGCCGGGGACGTGCAGATCACCCTTCTGGACACCCCCGGCCATGTGGATTTTTCCCCGGAGGCGGAGCGGGTGCTGCAGGTGCTGGACTACGCCGTGCTGCTCATCAGCGGCACCGACGGCGTCCAGGCCCACACCGAGACATTGTGGACGCTGCTGCGCCGCTACCAGGTCCCGGTATTCGTGTTCGTCACCAAGATGGACGTGGCCGGCACGGACCGCGCCGCGCTCATGGCGGACCTGCGTGCCCGTCTGGGCGAGGGCTGCGTGGACTTCACCGTCGCCGGGCCGGACCGGGACGAGGCCGTCGCCATGCTGGACGAGGCGGTGCTGGACCGGTACATGGACGCGGGCGCGGTGTCCGACGCCGACATAGCCGCTCTGGTGCGGAAGAGGAAGCTCTTCCCCTGCTTTTTCGGCTCAGGACTGAAGCTGGAGGGCGTGGAGGAGTTTCTCTCCGCCCTGGAGCGGTACACCCTCCAGCCGGCCTATCCCGCCCCCTTCGGGGCGCGGGTGTACAAGATCAGCCGGGACGGCCGGGGCGAGCGGCTGACCTGGCTGAAGGTCACTGGCGGGGAGCTTTCCGTGCGCACGGCCATCCGGCTGCTCCCGCTGCGGGGAACGGAACCGAAAGAAGAAAAGATAAGCCAGATACGCCTTTACTCCGGCGTGAAGTACGACGCGGCCGAGCGCGTGCCTGCCGGGCAGGTGTGCGCCGTGACCGGTCTGGAGAGCACCTGGCCCGGCCAGGGCCTGGGCGCCGAGCCGGACGGGGACGAGCCGTACCTCACCCCCGCCATGGGTTACCGCATCGTGCTGCCCAAGGGCTGCGACGCCCGGTCCATGCTGCCGAAGCTCAAGTCCCTGGAGGAGGAAGAGCCCCAGCTGCACATCCTCTGGCAGGAGGCGCTGGGGGAGATACACGTGCAGCTGATGGGCGCGGTGCAGATCGAGGTGCTCAAGAGCCTGATAAAAGAGCGCTTCGACGTGGACGTGGACATCGACGCGGGCCGGGTGCTGTACCGGGAGACCATCGAAAACACCGTGGAGGGCGTGGGCCACTTCGAGCCTCTGCGCCACTATGCCGAGGTGCATCTGCTCTTAGAGCCGGGCGCGCCCGGTTCCGGCGTCACCGTGGCCACGGTGTGCCCGGAGGACACTCTGGACCGGAACTGGCAGCGGCTCATCCTCACCCATCTGGAAGAAAAGCAGCACCTGGGCGTGCTCACCGGCAGCCCCCTCACCGATGTGAAGATCACCCTGCTCACCGGCTGGGCGCATTTGAAGCACACCGAGGGCGGCGACTTCCGCCAGGCCACCTACCGGGCCGTGCGCCAGGGTCTGATGCAGGCCAAGAGCGTGCTTTTAGAGCCGGTCTACGCCTTCCGGCTGGAGGTGCCCGCACCGCTGATCGGCCGGGCCATCACCGACATCCGCGCCATGGGAGGCACTCACGAGAGCCCCGTGGCCGAGGGGGACAAAATGGTGCTGGAGGGCATCGCGCCGGTCTCGGAGATGGGCGACTACGCCGTGCAGCTCGCGGCCTATACCGGCGGCCGGGGTCGCTTTTCATGCCACGTGGACGGCTATCGGCCCTGCCACGACGCCCAGGCCATCATAGAGGAAATGGCTTACGACGCCGAAGCGGACGTGGACAACACCCCGGACAGCGTGTTCTGCGCCCATGGGGCGGGCTTCAACGTAAAGTGGGACAAGGTCCCCGAGTACATGCACCTGGACAGCCCCTTGAAAAAGCAGGCACGGGCCGCCAACGCCCCCGACGCGCCCCGCCGGAGCATCGACATCGACGAGGCGGAGCTGGAGGCCATCATGCTCCGGGAATTCGGCCCCATCCGCCGCAAGCAGTACTCCGCCCCCGCCGTCAACAGCGCCGTGGGCCTGCAGGTGCAGTCCCGCCGGGAGCAGGAGCACATCATCTTGGACGGCTATAACGTGATCTTCGCCTGGCCGGCGCTCAAGGCCCTTGCCGCCCAGGGTCTGGACATGGCCCGGGACAAGCTGCTGGACATGCTGGCAAACTACCAGGGCTACACCAAGAGCGACCTGGTGGTGGTGTTCGACGCCTACAAGGTCCCCGGCGGCACAGGCAGCCGTTTAAGCCACGGGAACGTCCGTGTGGCCTATACCAAGGAGGGCGAGACGGCGGACATGTACATCGAGCGGCTGGTGGGCGAGATCGGCAAAAACGAGACGGTGCGGGTGGTCACCTCCGACCGGCTGGTGCAGCTGGGGGCGTTCCGCTCCGGCGTGCTGCGCACCTCCTCCCGTGAGTTCCAGGCCGAGGTGGAATGGGTGCTGGAGCAGATCGCACAGGCGGTGAAGAAAACGCAGTTTTGATTTGAACTTCACGCGGGATATGCCGCGCTGACAGGAGAGCAACAGAGCGGGATATAATATGGAAAAAGACTTGGAAAAGCGCATAGAGGAGCTGGCGGACCGGTGCGAGCGCCAGAGCGCCGTCACCTCCACCGGCTTTCTCACCATGGCCGAGCAGCTGGAGCTGACCGCCTGGGCCAGGCGCCGGCCGGACGTACGTCTGCACCTGGACGGGGGCGGCGCCGCCTGCGAGCGCAAGTGCGCCTTCTTTCTCCCCTTCTGGCTGGAGGAGAGCGACTTCGACGCGGCGGAATACATCCGCGCGCTGCGGGTGACCGCCTTCTTCGGCCAGCCGGGCCACCGGGACTACATGGGCGCGGCCCTGGGTCTGGGGGTGCGCCGAGAGTGGATCGGGGACTTTTGGGTCCAGGGCGATACGGCGTACATCTTCTGCCTGCCCACGGTGGAAAAGCTGCTGCTGGACGAGCTGACCCAAGTGGGCCGGTGCACGGTCAGGACCGCCTCCATCCCCCTTTCCGACGTGCCCACGCCGGAGCGCAAGGTCAAAAAGATGAATTTCACGGTGAAGAGCCTGCGGCTGGACGCGGTGGCCGGGGACATGTTCGGCGTTTCCCGCACAGCGGCGGCGGAGCTGATACGCGCCGGGGCTGTGACCCTCAATTATGTCCAGTGCCTGCATGTGGACGCGCCCATATCCGAGGGCGACGTGATCTCTATCCGTGGCCGGGGCAAGGGCGCGGTGTCCGCCATCGGCGGCCAGTCCCGCAAAGACCGCACCTTCGTAGAAGCGGAGATATACTTGTAAAAAAACACTGCCGGGAAAATGCTTCCCGGCGGTATTTTTTTGCTCATTTGGCGCACACTAGCGCCATGGAAACGAAACGAATGGGAAAACAGACCGTCCACCTCACCATGCAGCCAGGCGTGGCTGCGGCGGCGTGCGTGGGCGGCAAAAAAGAGGGCGAAGGCCCTCTGCGCAAGTATTTCGACTACCTGAGCGACGACTCCCGCTTCGGCGCCAAGAGCTGGGAGAAGGCGGAGAGCGCCATGCTGAAAATGTGCTGGTCCATCGCCTGCGACAAGGCCAAGACCTCCCCCAGCGACGTGCAGTACGTCTTTTCCGGCGACCTTCTCAACCAGTGCGCCGGGTCGGCCTACGCCATGCGGGAATGCGGCGTGCCCTACTTCGGCCTGTACGGGGCCTGCTCCACCATGGCCGAGGGGCTCAGTCTGGCCGCCATGATGATCGACGGCGGGTTCTGCGATATATCCGCCGCAGCCACCAGCTCCCACTTCTGCTCCGCCGAGCGGCAGTATCGCTACCCCCTGCAGTACGGAAACCAGCGTCCCCCCACCAGCCAGTGGACCGTCACCGGCGCGGGAGCGCTCATATTGAAGGCCGACGGACCGGCCCCCTATGTGACCCACATCACCACCGGCGTCATCACCGACGCGGGGGTGACGGACATGAACAACATGGGCGCGGCCATGGCTCCGGCGGCCTATGAGACCCTCAAGGCCCACTTCGAGGACACGGGCCGTGGACCGGACTACTACGACGCCATCGTCACCGGCGATCTGGGCGTGGTGGGCTCCCACATCCTGGCGGACCTGTTTCTGCGGGACGGCGTGGACCTGGGCGTGGGATATATGGACTGCGGGCGGCTCATCTACGCCGTCAACGGCCAGGACGCCCATTCCGGCGGCTCCGGGTGCGGCTGCTCGGCCTCAGTGCTGTGCGGGCACCTGCTGCACGGCATGCTGGAGCACAACTGGAACAGGCTGCTGTTCGCCGCCACGGGGGCCATGATGAGCCCCACCACCAACCAGCAGGGCGAGAGCATCCCCGCCATCTGCCATGCGGTAGCTTTGGAGAACACGAGGTGCTGACGTCGAAGCTCGCAGGCTAGCTCTCCTTTTGCCGCAAGCGGCAAAGCTCAAATAGCCTGCGGCTTCTCCTCTCCCCACACGATCCGCTTCGCTGGGTTCGCGTGGGGGCCCCATTAATAAGGTAGGGATTTGAATGAATGAAACGGCAATGGCTTTTATAAAGACCTTTCTGGTGGGCGGAGCGCTGTGCCTTGTGGGCCAGCTGCTCATCGACCTGACCCGCCTCACCCCCGCCCGCATCCTCACCGGGTACGTGGTGGCCGGGGTGGTGCTGGGCGCGCTGGGCCTCTACCAGCCCCTGGCAGACTGGGCCGGGGCCGGGGCCACGGTGCCCCTGACCGGGTTCGGGAATCTGCTGGCCAGGGGCGTGCGCCAGGCAGTGGCCCAGCGGGGCGTCATCGGCGCGTTCACCGGAGGCTTCACCTCCGCCGCCGGGGGCATCTGTGCGGCCATCTTCTTCGGCCTGGTCATCGCCTGCCTTTGCAAGAGCAAGGAAAAATACTAAGGCGAAAGCGCCCCGCACAGGGGCGCTTTCCTTTTCAATACTCCGCCTCCGGAGGCGGGAGCTCCAGGCTCCAGTCCATCTCCAGTCCGGGTGACGCCGGGGGCTCTTCCAGCTGCTCGCCGTCATAGCTCCAATATTCCTCGCGGCCGTCCGGGTAGAGCAGATATACATAGTCGTCCGTAAAGGTGTAGCCTGCGGCTCCGCCGTCCATATCGTGTATCGCCTGCTCCCACTCCCAGAAGGCCAGCGCATAGCCGGTATCCTCCCGGACCTCGTCCTCTGACGTCCAGACGGTCTGGCCGTTGAAGGTCACGGTGTCGATCTCTCCCTCCACGGGCACGAACCAGAAATCGCTTCTCTCATGTCCTTTTACGCTCACCCAGTCCAGCACGGGATGCCTCATCTCGATGTGGACGGTATGGCTGTCGTCTGATACCCGGCTTCTGGTGGCAGACGATCCGCCATAGGTGTCGGTCCAGCGGACGAAGGCCTTCTTCCCCTCCGGCGTATCGATCAGGCACACGTCCCTGACCTCAAAATCGTCTGCGCTCACCGGCACGATAAACCACTGGCTCAGGGCCGCGACGCCCCCCGCAGCGGCGGCCGCCGCCAGCACCGCCGCCAGCACGACGGCGATGATCTTTCTCCGCTTCTGCCGGCGCATCAGCGCCCGGAACCGGTCCAGCGTGCTCCCGCTCTTTCCCGTCTGCTCCTGCAGCGCCTTTTCCATGGCCGCGTATTCCGCCCGGCAGCTTTCGCACTCCATCAGGTGCTCCCCCACCGCCGAGCGCGTCTCGGCACTGACCACCCCGTCGTGGTAAAGGGGCAGCAGGTCCCGCACCACATGGCAGGGCAGCGGGGCGTTTTTATTCTCGTTCATAGCGTTCCTTCCTTTCGCAGTGTCTCCAATATGGCTTTGCGCGCCCGGTGGTAGGTGACCCGGGCCCAGCCCTCCGTTTTGCCGAACAGGGACGCGATCTCCGCGAAGGAGAGCTGCCCGTAAGCCCGCAGGGAAAATACCTCCCGGTAGGGCTCGTCCAGCGCGTGCAGGGAACGGTGCACCGCCATGAACATATCCCGGTCCTCCGCCGCCTGCTCCGGTCCGTCCCTCTCCGGACTGGCGTCCCAGTCCAGAGGCTGCTCACGGCCCAGCTTTTTGCACCGGTCATACCAGAGGTTTTTGGCGATGGCGCACAGCCAGGTGTACAGGCTGCTCCCGCCCGCGAAATCCCCAGAGGCGCTCATGGCCTTCATAAAGGTCTCCTGGGTCACGTCCTGGGCGTCGGCCTCGCTGCGGCACAGGCCCAGGGCGTAGCGGTATACCGCCTCGTATTCGGCGCACAGCGCCTGCTCCGTGATCTCCGGCTCCCGCCTCTTTCTGCCCATGGCCTCGCCTCCTTCCCTTGTCCGGACACACATTAGACGATCCAGCGGAAAAAACGTTACAAAAAGTTTTACGCCGCCCTTCCTGGACGGCGTAAAACTTCCATATCATGGTTTTCAGGCTCCGGCCTTCTGAGCTTCCTCCCGGCGGAAGCGGACCATGCCGGCCCGGTCCAGGGCCACCATGATGGCGGGGATGATGACCAGCTGGGCGATGATGCCAGGGATGGCGGTGGTGAACGCCCCGGACAGGAACATCTGCCAGGTGAACGCCGTGCCGGAAATGCCGCTCATGATAAGCCGCGCCGCAGCCCACACCACGCGCCCGGCCAGCATAGCGGCCACCAGCGCCTTATACAGCGCCAGCACGCACTGCCAGCGGGAGCGGCTGTACAGCCACCCGGCCACCAGGCCGTAGGTCGCCAGCTCGAAGGCCATGGACAGCGCCTGGGGATACATGGGGGGCATGCCAAATACCACCGAACGCAGCAGCGGCAGCACCAGGCCCACCACCGCGCCGTAGTGCCAACCGCACACCAGCCCGCACAGGAACACGGGGAAGTGCATGGGGCAGAGCATGTTGCCGATCTGGGGGATCTGCCCGGTCAGGAAGGGCAGCACCATGCCCAGCGCCATGAACATGGCCGCCAGGACCAGGTTGCGAAGGGAACTGTTTTTCTGCATCGCAGGGTACCTCCTAAAAAGTCTTGTTTGCCGCCCGCCTTCTGGCCGGGCATCGCCTTCCTGGCTTTTTCGGAGCGCTGGGATATGCTGGGGTATTTATTTCTGCGCGCCTTCCTGGCGCGTCAGATCACATGGTAAGCGCGCCGGTATCGACGCGCACAGCGTCCTTCCCGACGCCGAACTGCTGAAAATAGGCCTCTTCCAAAGGTATCCACTGCCGCTGGAAGGCCTCGAAACGCTCTCCCTCCCGTTCCCGCAGCCGCCGTTCCTGCTCGCCGGGGTCGCAGGTGAGGAATATCTTCAGATCATAAAGGTCCGTCAGCGCCGGATGGAGACTGTAGCTGCCCTCCGCCAGCAGCAGGCCGCCCGCCGGCAGCACCGTCTCCGGGCCGAAGCAGCCCTCGCCGCAGCGGTAGGGTCGGTACACCGCCCGCTCCCCCGCCCGGAAGGGCTCCAGCACCTGGCCGCGCAGCCGGGCCAGGTCCATGTTGGCGCAGGGCACGCTCTGCCACCCCGCAGGGCGCTTATCAAAAGGCAGATAGAAGTCGTCCGTGTGGACCACCGCGCAGCCCAGCCGCTCCGCCGCCAGCCGGGCCAGGGTGGTCTTGCCGCTGCCGCAGCGGCCGTCGATGGCGGCGATGACGGGCCCGCCGGCGGCAGCCAGCGCTTCCAGGGCCCCGAGAGCCTCGTCAAATACGCCGTTCATCCGCCCATCAAGGCCAGGGCCCGCTCCGCCGCACGGAGCAGATAGTCCTCCAGGCGCAGCTCCTCCGTCCCCGCCACGTACACGCCACAGGTGGAGGTGGGGATGAGCACCTTCGCCGCCGGGGAGCCGGACACCGCCGACGCCATGGCCGGCGAGACCTCTCCCATGATGCCGTTGGCCAGGATGAGGCCGATGGGGCCCAGGATGAGGTCGGCACGGGCGGCGTTATAGATGACAGCGTTCTCGCCGGTGGCGCCCTGGGACGCACCCGCCTTCAGCATGGCGGAGGTGGCGGACACGTTGGTGCCCACCGCCAGCAGCTCCCAGCCGTCAGGCAGCTGCCTGGACAGGATGCGCGCCAGCTGCGCGCCGATGCCGCCGCCCTGGCCGTCCAGCAGCAGCGCCCGCTTTTTCCTCTCCGCCATACAGCCGCCCCCTTTGCTCGTCATTGTCTTTTATTATACCGAAAAACCGAAAAAATGCAATATAAAAGAGCCGCTCCCTGTGGGGAGCGGCTCCCTGAATGGTTTTTTACTTCACAACGCCCTTGATGAACGGCGGGCGCTCCACCTTGTCCGGCACGATCTCGAAGCAGGCCCGGAGCATGTCCGCAGCCTCCTTTGCCGCCTCCGGCGTGCGGGCGTGGATGGTGCCCAGGCTCTCCCCGGCCGCCACCGCGTCCCCCACCTTTTTGTGCAGCACCACGCCCACGGCCAGGTCGATCTGGTCCTCCTTGGCCGCCCGGCCGCCGCCCAGGCGCATGCTCACCAGGCCCACGTCCTCGGCGTGGATGCGGCCCACATAGCCGCCGCACTCCGCCGCAGCCTCGATCTGGATCGGCGCCTGGGGCAGCAGCGAGGGGTCGTATACCGCCGCAGCGTCGCCGCCCTGGGCCCGGACAAATTCCGCGAACTTCTCCAGCGCCGCGCCGCTCTCGACGGCCTTTTCCAGCATGGCCCGGGCCTGGCTGTCGTCGGCGGCCGCGCCGCCCTCCCGCAAAATCTGGGTGCCCAGGGTCAGGCACAGCTCCATCAGGTCCCCCTTGTACTCGCCCCGCAGGGCGGCCAGGGCCTCCTTCACCTCCAGAGCGTTGCCCACGGCGCTGCCCAGCGGCTCGTCCATGTCCGTGACCACGGCCACCACCCTGCGGCCCGCCCGGCGGCCCACCTCGGTCAGGGCCTTGGCCAGACCGAAGGCGTCCTCCGGCGTCTGCATGAACGCGCCGGAGCCGCACTTGACGTCCAGCACGATCACGTCCGCCCCCGCCGCCAGCTTCTTGCACAGGATGCTGCTGACGATCAGCGGCATGGACGCCACAGTGGCCGTCACATCCCGCAGGGCGTAGAGCTTCTTGTCCGCCGGGCACAGCTGGGCCGTCTGGCCGGCGATGGCGAAGCCCACCTGGTCCACCTGCCGCAGAAAGGCGTCCTCGGCGATGGATGTGGAAAAGCCGGGGAAGCTCTCCAGCTTGTCGATGGTGCCGCCGGTGTGCCCCAGGCCCCGGCCGGACAGCTTCGCCATCTTCACCCCGCAGGCGGCCACCATGGGACACAGCACCAGGCTGGTCTTGTCCCCCACGCCGCCGGTGGAGTGCTTGTCGGCCTTCACGCCGGACACGGCGGCGAGGTCGATCTTGTCCCCAGAGTCCAGCATGGCCATGGTCAGCTCGTAGGTCTCGTCCATGTCCATGCCCTGGAAATAGATGGCCATGGCCATAGCGCTCATCTGGTAGTCGGGCACGGTCCCCTTTGTGTAGCCGTCGATCATCCAGCGTATCTCTTCGCCGGTGAGCGCGCCGCCGTCCCGTTTTTTCTGTATCAGGTCCGTCATCCGCATAGCATTCACCTCATTTGTGCATATTGCGCAATCGTTACAGACTCATTATAGCATATATTTTCCAATTTGTACATCAAAAATAATAGGGCTTTCCCCCCATCCACACCACGTGCCGGCCGCCGTCCTGGGCGTTTGGCTTCTGCGTGTCCTTCTCCGGCCGCTCTTCGTGCTGCTTTTTGCCCGGCATTGGCTTTTCTGCGGCGTACTGGGGATGCTGGGGAAAGCGGGCCATCTCCATGGGCGAGAACCGCCGCGTCAGCCGTAGACGGCCTTCTTCCGGCTCCGGCACCCCCAGGTACCCCGCCCGCTCGCCGTATACCGTCAGGCGCACCACGCGCCCCACGTCGCGCATATCCGCCTGCATCACCGTCACCGCCCCCTGGCGGCAGACGGTCAGCTCCCCTTCCTGTTTTCCGTCGATGTAAATTGGCAAGACCATATAAAAACCCCCGTTCATATGCAAGCATATGAACGGGGGCCGTGATTTACGACAGAGACTGGTTCAGCCCGAAGCTGACGGCTATGGCGTCGTCCACACGGGTCATGGCCTCGCCGCTAAGCTTTCCCATCCGCTCCCGCAGACGGGATTTGTCCAGGGTGCGCACCTGCTCCAGCAGGATGACGCTGTCCCGGGTCAGGCCGCTGTCCGGGGCCTGTATCTCGATGTGGGTCGGCAGCCGGGCCTTGCCCACCTGGGAGGTGATGGCTGCGGCGATCACCGTGGGGCTGTGGCGGTTGCCCGTGTCGTTCTGGATGATCAGCACCGGCCGCAGGCCGCCCTGCTCCGAGCCGACCACGGGGCTGAGATCGGCGTAGAAAATGTCTCCGCGTCGAACCGGATTTGTCATGTGAGCACCTTCCGTGAGAGAGTCGCCCGTCACATTCTATGTACGGACATGCTATGATTCTCCCACAGATGGGCGGATTTTATACGTCAATCCACGTAAATGCGCGGCACGCGGGGGCTGACGGCGCACAGCAGCTCGTAGTGGATGGTGCCGGCCATGTCCGCAAGCTCGCCGCAGTTGATGTGCCGGCCGAAGATCTCCGCCGTGTCGCCGGGCTTTACGCCCAGGCCCGTCACATCCGCCATGCACATATCCATGCAGATGCGCCCCACCTGCCGGGCCCGCTTTCCGGAAAAGTCCACGGACATCTTGTTGCTGAGCACCCGGTGCAGACCGTCGGCGTAGCCGATGGGCAGCACAGCGATGTCGCTGGGCGTCTGCACGGTGAAGGTGCGGCCGTAGCTGATGGTGTCGCCGGGTTGGTGGCGCTCCACGCAGGCCACACGGCTGTAAAGGCTCATGGCGGGGATCAGGTCGATCTGGCCCTTGTCCGGGCCGGGGTACATGCCGTACAGGGCCACGCCGGGGCGCACCATGTCCATATAGGTCTGGGGAAATGCGATCATGGCCCCGGAGTTGGTGCAGTGGTGTATCTCGAACCGCTTGCCGGCCTGGGCCTCGACGGCCTCAAAGCCTGCCTTGAACCGCTCCAGCTGCTCATAAGTGAAATCCCGCACGCCCTCGTCGGCGTCGGAGACGCAGAAGTGGGTGAACACGCCCTCCGGCTCCAGGCTGGGAAGCGCCATGGCCTTTGCCGGCGCGGACAGGTCCCCGCCGCCGTAGACCCGGAAGCCCGTGCGGCCCATGCCCGTCTCCAGCTTGAAGTGCACCTTCAGCCGCAGGCCGGTCCCGGCCAGAGCCTCGCTGAGCGCCTGGGCCATGGGAAGGCTGCCCACCGCCTGGGTGATGTTGTTCTCCGCCAGCACGGCGGCATACTCCGGCGGGGTGTAGCCCAAAATGAGGATGGGCAGCTCTATGCCCGCTGTGCGCAGCTGGAGCGCCTCGTCCAGGCAGGCCACGGCCAGGTAGTCGCAGTCCACCTCCGCCAGCAGCCGGGACACCTGCACCGCTCCGTGGCCGTAGGCGTTGGCCTTCACGATGCCCATGTACCGGGTGCCGGGGGCCAGCTTTTCGCGCATGGTGCGGTAGTTGTGCTCGATGGCGCCCAGGCTCACCTCCGCCCAAGTCCTCTTTCGCATGTCGTCCATCGTCTCTCGCTCCTCCTTTGTATCGTTATTCAGCTTATCTGCCAGTCCGTCACCCGGCAGGTGATGACCGTTTTCCCATCGCAGGCGATCTCCGCCCCGGTGAGGGCCAGGCTCTCCCCGTCCAGCCACACTGTGGCCACCGACCGCTCGCCCACATAGAGCCGGGCGGCCATATCCCCGCCGTCCCACCACAACAGCTCCACGTAGGCGCTGGCCAGCGCGTCCAGTATCACCGGCACCGCGCTCATGGGGCTGAGCCCCTCACCGTCCAGCGGTCCCGCGCCCAGCACGGCCCCGTCGTACTCCACGCTCGTCTGGCCGCGCAGGCTCCTGGCACGGATGCCCGCCAGCAGTTCCGGGGAGCGGAGCTCCTGTACCGTCTCCTGTCCGTCATAGGTCACGGCAAGCCCGTAGTCGGCCGCCGTATCGCCCCAGTCGGCGGTAAGCTCTGCCTGGAAGGATATACTTTGGGCCGCCGTCACCACCCGACGCACCGCGTCGAAGCTCTTTTCCAGCCGTACCTCCCGCTCCCCGCAGCCGGGCAGGAGCAGAAGGGTCATCATCAGTGCGGAAGCGATGGCTCTCCGCATACAAGTCTCCTTATCGTGTGATCTCCATCTGGGCCTGGGGCAGGGCGTCGATGATGTCCCCCGCCTTCAGGGCGTACTCGCCGCAGCTCTCCGCCGCCAGGTCGCCGGCATGGGCGTGGAGCCAGCAGGCGGTCACCACCGCCCGCCGGGGGCTCAGCTGCCCCAGCAGCGCGCCGATGACGCCCGCCAGTACGTCCCCGGACCCGCCGGATGCCATGCCGGGGTTGCCGGCGTCGATGACGTATCCCTTCCCGTCCGGGAAGGCGCATATGGTCCGGTAGCCCTTGAGCACCACGGCGCAGCCGTGTCCGGCGGCATAGGTGAGCGCGTCGGTGAGCCGGTCCTGCACCGGCCGGCCCAGCAGGCGGGCAAATTCCCCCTCGTGGGGGGTGAGGATCACCGGCCCGGCCGCCTGCTCCAGCAGCACAGGCTCCCGGCTTATGGCCCACAGCGCGTCCGCGTCGGCCACCACCGGGCCCTTGGCCGCGCGCAGCACCGCCGCCGTCACCGCCGCCGTGCCCTCGTCCCGGCCCAGGCCGGGGCCTATCACGCACACGCCGCACTCTGCCAGCCGGCGTTCGATCTCCGGGACGGCCACCGGGCCCATGCGGCCCGTATCGCTCCCAGGCAGGGGAAAGGGCATGGCCTCGTCGTTCTTGACGGCCGTTATCTCATATATATCCGCCGGCACCCCCAGATAGACCAGTCCCGCGCCGGCGCGCACCGCTGCCCTGGCGCACAGGCTGGCCGCGCCGGTGTAGCCCACGGAGCCGGCCAGGATGAGCAGCTTTCCGTAATCGCCCTTGTGGGTGAGCTTCGCCCGCCGTGGAAGGGCCAGGTCGGATGCGTGGATGGCGTATACGCCGCAGCCGGCCCCGGCCAGGATGTCCGCCGGGATGCCGATGTCCCGCACCGTCACCTGCCCGCAGCAGACGCATCCCGGCTCCACGAAGTGGCCGGGCTTTGCCATGGAGAAGGTGACCGTCCGGTCCGCCTTTACCGCCGCGCCCAGGATGGCGCCGGTATCCGCGCTCACGCCGGAGGGCATATCCGCCGCCGCTGTCGGCCTGCCGGCGGCGTTTATCATCTCCACAGCCGCCAGGGCGTCCCCCGTCAGAGGCCGGGAAAGGCCCACGCCGAAGAGCGCGTCCACGAGCACGCCCACGGTCCTCAGATACCCCGGCAGCGCCGCGTCCGAGGCGTCAAAGTCCTCCAGCGCGCCCCCGGCGGACTGCAGCTGCCGCTCCATGTCCCGGCAGTCCTCCGTCATCTTCTCCCGGCTGCCCACCAAAAAGACGCGCACGGAAAAGCCCATATCCATGAGGATGCGGGCGGCGGCCGCGCCGTCCCCGCCGTTGTTGCCGGGACCGCAGAACACCGCAGCGGTGCGCTCGGTCCCCGCCAGCTCCGCCGCAGCTTCCGCCAGCGCCTGGGCAGCTGTCTCCATCAGCTTCAGGGAGGGTATGCCCCGGTCCTGGATGGCTGTGCGGTCGGCTTGCTTTATCCTCTTGGCGTCGGTAAGCTCCATGGCCCATCGTCCTTTCTTTTGTTATTATAGTACAGGCAGAAAATTTCGTCAATTTCCCATACACAAAATGCCCCTGAACAGGCTGTTCTGTCTTTAATTATAGTTGCTAAAAAAGGGATAATGTGGTATAAAATAGGTTTGTACTGCACTATTTTCTAATTCACACAGTTTGTACTGCATTATTTTCTAATTCACATACAGCAAGGAGCAGGAGACCATGGAAGAAAAACTGCGGCAGCTGCGCGAGGCGTCTTTGCAGGCGATAAGCGAGGCGGACAGCCTGGAGGCGCTGGACGCGATCCGTGTCAGGTACCTGGGCAAAAAGGGCGAGCTGACGGCCATGCTCAAGCAGATGGGCGGTCTGTCCGCCGAGGAGCGGCCCAAAATGGGCCAGCTGGCCAACTCCATCCGGGAGGAGCTCACCGCCGCCCTGGACCAGGCCCGCGCTGACCTGGGCGAGAAGGCCCTGCAGGCGCGGCTGGTGGCCGAGCGGGAGGACGTGACCATCCCCGGCACGCCCGTAGCCCTGGGCCGGCCTCACCCCCTGAACCGGGTCATCGACGAGTTTAGCGAGATCGCCATCGGCATGGGCTTCACCATCGCTGAGGGCCCGGAGGTGGAGCTTTCCAGCTACAACTTCGACAAGCTCAACACCGCCGAGGGCCATCCTGCACGGGACCGGCAGGATACGTTCTACTTTGACGACGACGACCAGGTGCTGCTGCGCACCCAGACCAGCCCCGTGCAGATACACGTGATGGAGACCCACCCCCTGCCCATCCGCATCATCGCGCCGGGCCGTGTGTACCGCAAGGACGAGGTGGACGCCACCCACAGCCCCATGTTCCACCAGATCGAGGGTCTGGTGGTGGACGAGGGCATCACCTTCGGCGACCTGAAGGGCACCCTCAACGAGCTGGTTCACCGGCTATATGGAAACGATCTGAAGACCCGCTTCCGCCCCCACCACTTCCCCTTCACCGAGCCCAGCTGCGAGATGGACGTGGAGTGCTTCAAGTGCCACGGCGCGGGCTGCCCGGTGTGCAAGGGCGAGGGCTGGATAGAGCTGCTGGGCGGCGGCATGGTCCACCCCAAGGTGCTGGCCGGCTGCGGCATCGACACGGAGAAATACTCCGGCTTCGCCTTCGGCTTTGGCTCGGACCGGCTGGCCATGCTGCGCTTCAACATCAGCGATCTGCGGCTGCTGTTTGAAAACGACGTCCGGTTCCTGGAGCAGTTCTGAGGAGGGTTAAGGAAAATGGATCTTTCAAGACAGTGGCTGAACGACTATACCCAGGTCACCGTTTCCGATAAGGAATTCTGCGACCGGATGACCATGTCCGGCTCCAAGGTGGAGGGCGTGTCCGTCACCGGCGACGGCATCTCCAGCGTGGTGGCCGGCAAGGTCACCTTTATGAGCCCCCACCCTGACTCCGACCACATGTGGGTGTGCAAGGTGGATGTGGGCGGCGCCCACGACCTGACCATCGTCACCGGCGCGCAGAACGTGTCTGTGGGCGACATGGTGCCCGTGGCGCTGGACGGCTCTACCCTGCCCGGCGGCGTGACGATCCGCACCTCCAAGCTGCGGGGCGTGCAGAGCGAGGGCATGCTCTGCTCCCTGGCGGAGCTGGGCCTGGACCTGCACGATTACCCCTACGCCATCGAGAACGGCATCTTCATCATGCAGGAGCCCTGCGAGCCCGGCGACGACATCATCAAGGTCCTGGGCCTGGGCGACAGCGTGGTAGAGTTCGAGATCACCAACAACCGGCCCGACTGCCTGAGCATCATCGGCCTGGCCCGCGAGGCCGCCGCCACCTTCGGCACAGACCTGATGGTCCACGAGCCCCAGGTAAAGGGCGCCGGCGACGACATCCACAAGTACCTGACCGTGCAGATCGACGAGCCGGGGCTGTGCCCCCGCTACACCGCCCGGATGGTCAAGAACATCAAGATCGAGCCCTCCCCCGCCTGGCTGCGCCGGCGGCTGCGGGCCTGCGGCATCCGGCCCATCAACAACATCGTGGACATCACCAACTACGTGATGCAGGAGTACGGCCAGCCCATGCACGCCTTCGATTACAGCTGCGTGGGCGGCAATAAGATCGTCGTCCGCCGGGCCGCTGCTGGCGAGGAGCTGATGACCCTGGACGGCAACATCCGCAAGCTCACCCCCAACATGCTCATCATCGCCGACGAGAGCAAGCCCATCGGCGTGGCCGGCGTCATGGGCGGCGGCAACTCCGAGATCGTGGACGACACCAGGACCATCGTGTTCGAGTCGGCCAACTTCAACGGCACCTCCATCCGCAAGACCGCCATCGCCCTGGGCATGCGCACCGACGCCTCCGGCAAGTTCGAGAAGGGCCTGGACCCGGAGGGGACCGTCCCCGCCGTGCAGCGGGCCTGCGAGCTGGTGGAGCTGCTGGGCGCCGGCGAGGTCATCGACGGCACCATCGACGTGGTGGCCAAGCCCTATGAGGAGAAGACGGTCCTGCTGGAGCCGGAGAAGGTCAACGCCCTGCTGGGCACCGACATCGACCGCAGCTTCATGGTAAAGGTCCTGGAGAAGCTGGGCTTCACCGTCACCGGGGACGTCATCCACGTGCCCAGCTGGCGCAGCGACATCGAGCACTACTCCGACATCGCCGAGGAGGTGGCCCGGTTCTACGGCTACGACACCGTGACCTCCACCATGATCCGGGGCAAGACTGCCCAGGGCGGCTGGAACGAGGCACAGCGGTACATCAACCGCCTCAACAGCCTCTGCCAGGCCATGGGCTTCAACGAGATACTCACCTACTCCTTCGGCAGCAAGTCCGCCTGGGACCGCATCCGTCTGCCCGCCGATTCCCCTCTGCGCCAGGCGCTGATCATCCAGAACCCCCTGGGCGAGGACCGGAGCGTCATGCGCACCACCCCCATGCCCTCCATGCTGGAGGTGATGAGCACCAACGCGGCCCGGCGCAACCCCTCGGTGCGGCTTTATGAGCGGGCCAAGGTATTCCACCCCCTGCCCGACAGCCCGCTGGCGGACGAGGAGCTGTGGCTGGTGCTGGGCGAGTACGGCGCCGGCGCGGACTTCTTCCAGCTCAAGGGCTGCGTGGAGGCCATCCTCCGGGACGCCCGTGTGCAGGACGTGCGCTTCACCGCCGAGACCACCGGCGAGAGCGCCTTCCATCCCGGCCGCTGTGCCCGTATCCTGGCCGGCGGCGTGAGTATCGGCGTCATCGGCCAGGTCCACCCCACCGTCTGCGCCGAATACGGCCTGGAAGAGGGCAGCTTCTACGCCCAGCTGAACGTGCCCGCCATGCGCGCGCACCAGGGCCCGGAGCGCACCTTCACCGCCCTGCCCCGGTTCCCGGCCGTCAGCCGTGACGTGGCGCTGGTGTGCGCCGAGGACATCCCCGTGGCGGAGCTGACCGATACCATCCGCCAGGCGGGACAGCCCTACCTGGAGGACGTGAAGCTCTTCGACGTGTACAAGGGTGCGCCCATCCCCGCCGGCAGCAAGAGCGTGGCCTTCTCCCTCACCCTGCGGGCCGCAGACCAGACGCTCACCGAGGACCACGCCGCCGAGACCATGAACGCCATTCTGGCCGCTCTGGCCGAAAAACACGGCGCTTCCATCCGGTGATGATTTTAATCTTTTTGTAACATTTTCACGGAAAGCGTATGGTATAATCACCATATGAGCACAAAGGAGGGATGACGCATGGAGGACAGCACCCGCAAATTCAAGGTCGTGGACCACAGCGCGGAGATACGCGAGATCATGTCCAGCGTTTATAGCTCCCTGCTGGTGAAGGGCTACAACCCCATCAACCAGATCGTGGGCTACATCCTCTCCGAGGACCCCACCTACATCAC